>DASSDE010000729.1:0-2732 GCA_035697365.1 Kribbella sp.
CGGTCGTCACCCGCTACCACGGCGCCGGCACCGCGAAGGCCGAGCTCGCAGCCTTCCGACGTACGTTCACGGACCGCGCTCAACCGGCCGAGATCCCGACAGTCACCGTCACGCACGAGCGGCCGACCGTCCTTGACGTACTGCGTGCCATCGAACCGTCGGCGAGCAACTCCAGCCTGCGACGGCTGGTCCGCCAGGGCGCCGTCGCGATCGACGGCCGGCGCCACGACGACCCCGCCGCCCCGGTCGACCTGACCGCGCCGACGGTCGTCCGATCCGGTCCGCGAGCATGGCACCGCGTGATCGCTGGACCGCCAAGCAGGCAGAAGTGCCCTGTGGAGGCCTGAAACCCTGCAGATCAGGGGGTTCTGCCTGCCTGGCGGTCCACGGTGACTTCCAAGTGCGCCGAAGTGTCCCGTCCCCGGCCGGGATCGTGGCACGCTGAGCCGGTGACGATCCTGATTACCGGCGCGACCGGAAACGCGGGCGGCGCCGTCGCCCAATCACTGGCGGCCCAGGGCATCCCGGCCCGGGGACTGGTCCGGACCGCGACGGAGCTGCCGGCCGGCATCGAGCCGGTCTACGGCGACCTGAACCGGCCGGAGACCTTCGCAGACGCATTGTCCGGCGTCACCGCAATCTTCCTGCTCAGCGGTTATGAACGGCTGGAGGAACTACTCGCGAACGCGGTCAAGTCCGGGGTACGCAACGTCGTCGTACTGTCCAGCAGTTCACTCGACGGCGAACTGACGAACGCGGTGGCGGCCTATCACCACGCGACCGAACAGGCCGTTCGGGCCGCGGCCGTGGAGTGGACGTTCCTGCGCCCGAACTCGTTCATGTCGAACACCCTGCGCTGGCGAGATCAGCTCCGCGCCGGCGACGAGGTCCGCGTTCAGTTCCCCGACGTACCGGTGGCGACGATCCACCCACGCGACATCGGGGACGTCGCAGCGCAAGCGCTGCAGGGCCGGCACGACGGCGAGATCCTGCGCCTCACCGGCCCCGCCGCGCTCACCCCTGTCGAACAGGTCGCAATCCTCGGCGAGGCCCTCGGCCGGCCGCTCACGGCGTACCCGATGACTCGGGCCGAGACCCACGCCGAACTGAACGCCTCGATGCCCGAGCCCTACGCCGCGGCCATCGAATCCTTCTTCGCCGACGGCACCATCGACGAAACCTCGACCAACGACACCGTCCAGAACGTCACCGGCCACCCGGCCCGAACCCTCCACACCTGGGCCCGGGCAAACGCCGGCCTGTTCACCTCATGACAGCTGGGGTGAGGCTGAGCCTGAGCACGTCGAGGCCCGCGAGGTAGCCCGTTGCGGCTGAGTTCTTGCCGGTGACGGTCAGGGCGAACTGATGCGTACCGGCGCTCAGCTGAACGTTGCCCAGGTCAATCGTCTGGGTGCCGACTCCTGACGCCTGGTACCCGTCGAACGACACGGCCGCTCCACCGTCGACCTGCGCGTCGAGGACGCCGTAGTCGGCCGCCTTCGTCAGCGTGGCCGACAGCTGGTACGCCCCGGTCGTCGGCACGCTGAACCCGAACACCGCCTTGTCGCCCACCTTTGCCCCGTGGATCCAGGCCTGCGCACCGCCCGACCAATTCGCGCCACAGCAGTTCCCCTGCGGATCGACCGCAACCGTCGACGACACCGGCGGCAACATCGACTCCCCCTCGACCCGCAGCGTTGTACCGCTCGTCCCCGTAACCGCAGGCGACTTCGGACCGGTGTGACCGGCGAGGTCCACGGCCGCGACACGATACGTCCAGGTCTCGCCCAGCCCGAGTCCGTGGTGCAGGAACCCGGGCAGTGGGCTCGTCCCCAGCAGCTTCTCCGCACCGCCCGCCCGAGCGCCGTACACGTTGTACTGCGCGATTCCGCTCTCGTCGGCAACGTCGTTCCACGTCACGTTGATCGCGTTGTCGCTCCGCCCGACGGCAGCGAGACCCGCTACCGTGCCCGGTGCGCGACGGTCGACGTACGGCCGCGTGAGCGACTGGACGACGTATGACGACGCGGTCCACGCCGGTCCACTGGGCTTGAGCTCGATGTCCAAGTGTTCGCGGCCGGCAGTGACTGCTGCGGGCAGCTGGTAGTTGTCGTCCAGCCAGCGCTGATGAGTGTTGCCCAGCGGTTGCAGCCAGGTGCCGGAATCCTTGCCGTTGACAATCACCTGCACGGACTGCCCAGCGTTGTTCTGATCGCTGGTACGGCGAAGCGTGACGCCCTGATTGGCCGGGTCGATCTTCGCCCGGAAACGGATCGGGCCGGAGCTCGAGCGGACCTGATCGGTGAGAGTGATGTCGTCGTGGTCGCCTTCGTAGACGGCGCTGAGGTCCGCCTGCGTACCGGTGTCGGTGTACCCGTGCTGCTGCCTGCTCGCCGTGGACCCGACGTCCACCCGGTCGGTCTCGCGGGCGCCGAAGCCGGCCGCCGTGTAGAGGAACGCCGTCGAGCCGTAGATCGCCGGGTGGTCGTCCTGCTGCCCGTGCTCGATCCCGAAGTCGAGCTGATTCTCGAAGGCGACCGAGTCCGTGATGTGCAGCCGCCACGCGCCGTCGCACTCGTTCGTGCAGAACCCGGCACGGACCTCGTGTGCAGAGTTGCCGTGGAACGGACTCGAGTACGTACCGGCGTTGAAGTACCACCCGGACTCGTAGTAGTCCTCGGTCCCGGTGCCGTGAATGGCCGGCGTCCGCTCACCGTCGACGTACACGCGCT
>DASSDE010000730.1:0-2799 GCA_035697365.1 Kribbella sp.
CCGGTGAGCGCCCTGCTCACCGGTCCGTACGGCCATCCTTTCCATCCGATCCTGGTCACGATCCCGATCGGTGCCTGGGTGGCGAGTTTCGTGTTCGACCTCGGATCGCGGGCGGCGCCGGAGGCGTCGTACCTGGTCCGGTCGTCGACGTGGCTGATCGTGATCGGCATCGTCGGCGCGCTGGCGGCCGCGAGCGTCGGGCTGCTCGACTTCTTCACCCTTCCAGCCGGCACCACCGCGTTCCGTACCGGACTCGTCCATCTCACGCTGAACGTCGTCATCACCATCGCCTACGCCGGGAACGCGCTCTGGCGTCGCGGCGCAGACGATCAGGTCGCGTTCGGGCCGATCGTGCTGTCGGCCGTCAGCTTGGTGGCCCTGAGCATCTCGGGCTACCTCGGGGGCAAGCTGGCGTTCCGGTTCGGCGTCCGGGTGGCCGAGGAGCACGACCAGGCCGAAGGTTTCGAACCGAGGAGCTGACATGGGTATCGCCGCACTGATCACCTGGCTGATCACCGCACTCGGCGGCTTCTATCTGCTGTACACGTGGATCAGCAAGGGCGGTCCACGCAAGCCGAGCGCGAGCCACTTCCCGCCGGGGCTGATCTTCGGTCACTTCGCCCTGGCCGCGATCGGGCTGGTGCTGTGGATCATCTACCTGATCGTCGACAGCGACGTGCTGGCATGGATCGCGTTCGTGCTGCTGGTTCCCGTGGCGGCGCTCGGGTTCACCATGCTCGCGCGCTGGCTGCCGACGTACCGGAGCCGGGCCGCGGCCACGGCGGAAGTCCCGGCGGAGCGGCACTTCCCGGTGGCCGTCGTCGGCGGTCACGGCCTCTTCGCGGTCGTGACCGTCGTGCTCGTGCTGCTGACAGCGTTAGGCGTTGGCGAGAGCTGAGGTCAGCTCGCCCGCCGGCAGGTCCGTCGTCACGGTGCTTGTCGGTGGGGCGAGCGGGCAGGTCCAGTCGGGGCTGTAGGCGCAGGACGGGTTGTAGGCGAAGTTCAGGTCGACGATCAGGCGGCCCTGTGCGAGATCTCCGCCGAGGTCGGCGCCCTTCACGGTGTCGATCAGGTAGCGCCCACCCCCGTACGTCGACCGGCCGGCCAGCCCGTCCTTGACCGGGACGAACAGCCCGCCACCGTACGACTCCAGCCACCAGACATCCAGATCACCGATCGGCAGGTGCACTACGCCGACGCGCGAGAACGGGATCACGCCGTCCGTCGTGGACGTGAACTCCCAGTTGTGCGGCTTCACGTCGGTGTCGATCGTGGCCTCGAAGCGGTACTGCGGGTCGTAGTCGGCGACCGGTGCTCCGCGGTACGTGTCGCGCTGGTCGACCGGGACCGGCGAGGCGGGGTGATGCAGCAGCAGGTCGTCACGGCCGGCCCGCCAGCGCGCGTGCGCTGCCGCGGGATCTGCCTCGGCGCGGACAGCTCGGTACAGGTCGAACACCCGGCGGCGCCAGTCGGCGACGGCCAGGGCGGGTGCTCCGAAATCCACGATGTCTCCAGTCAGCTCTTGAGTGCCTCGGCGGAGTCCGCCCAGTACTTGTGAATGCGGTCCAGGTACGACTGCGCCTGCGAGCCCGCCTTCCGGCCGCGGGCGAAGATCCGCATGTTGCCGCCGCCCGCGTTGTAGCCGAGGGCAAGCAATTCGTCCTTGGTGTAGAGGCCGGCGCGCTTGGCCGGCAGCCGTTTCGCCAGGTCGTGCAGATGCCAGGCCGCAGCCTCGATCGCCAGCGCCGGGTTGTCCGGCAACTCCTCCCACCGGCGCTTCGCGAAGTCCCGTCCGCGTTTGGTCTCGTCGAAGGCCGGCTTGTGCATGTTCGCGATCCCGAACGCCGGGTCCGAGTCGACCTGCGCCCACTGCCGCTCGAACTTCGGGTCGTGCGGCTTGTACGACTCCGCGTACAGGATCGCCATCAGCAGTTGCGGATTGATCCCGGCCGGCTTCGCGAAGCGCCGGACCTCGGCCGCGAAGTGCGCCGGGTCGTAGTGGTCGTACCACGGCCCGGTCGTCGTGGCGGACGGCTTCGGCTTCTCGGTCGTGGCCGGCTCAGTGGCCTTGGCCGGCTTGGTCGGCTTGGTCGCGGTTGCCTGTGGAGCCGAGGTGGACTTGCTCGCGCCGTTCTTGTCCGAGCAGGCTGCCCAGACCCCTACGAGGAGTACGCCGACCGCCACCCAGCGCCATCGCTTCGCCACCTGCACTCCGCCAAGCCTAGCCGGACGGCGAACGCCTCCCGTCCGAGCAACGCAATATCGAGTCAATCGGAGACTTTCAGGACGGAATCGTGCATCCTTAGCGCACTAGGTGAGAACGGCAGCTCGTGCTCCGATCGGGAGCACTCGTGCCAGTCACGAGGAGCGGCTATGACATTGATCGATCCTGGCCAAGGTGATTCGGCGACGGCGTTCGCCAGGCTCGCCGTGGACCTGCACGAGGCGGGTGGCGTCGAGGAGACCGTGGACGCAGTAGTGCAGTTCGCGCTGCAGGCACTGGACTGCACGTACGCGGGCGTCGCACTGTCGACCAGGGGTTCGCGTGCCGAGATCGCTGCCGTCACGGATCCGGTGGTCGGCGACGTCTTCGAGCTGCAGATCAGCAGTCAGACCGGCCCGCTGATGACAGCGATGCGGGACCGTACGCCGGTACTGATCCGCGACACCACGCTGGACGACCGCTGGCCGGAGTGGGCCGAGAAGGTGGCCGCGCTCGGGGTCCGTAGCGTGTTCGACGTCCCGCTCACGACCGGCAACCCACGAACCTGGACGGTCGGAGTGCTCGGGCTCTACAGC
>DASSDE010000731.1:0-7331 GCA_035697365.1 Kribbella sp.
TCGCACTGGGCGCAGGCGGCCTTCAGCGCCTCGGTGAACAGCGGGCGGTCGAGTGCCTCGTACCGGGTGGTCTTCGACTCGGGGAGCAGCAGCGCGACCTTCTTGGCGTCGCCGCTGTCACCGGCGTCGTTGGAGCCACAAGCGGCCAGGGAGACGGCGAGTGCCGAGACGGCCATGCCGATTCCGACGAGGCCGACGAGACGTGATGCGGATACAGACATATGGCGGCTCCTTGACGAGGCGGCCCGATTGGCCTGCCCGCAGTCAAGCCCGCGAAGGTCTTGACGTCAAGGCTTGAATTCAAGAAATAGAGATATTGGTGTGACTCAGCATCGACGCACGGTGGATCGCGCCGACGATGTCCGCCTCGTCGCCGAGCTCGGCGGGGCGCAGTTCGACGGTCGCGGCGGCGCTCGGGATCGCGCAGCGGTCGAGTGCTTCGCGCAATGGGCCGAGGACGATCTCGCCCGCCTCGGCCAGCAGGCCGCCGACCACGATCGCCTCCGGGTTCAGCAGGTTCACCACGCCGGCTACCGCCACGCCGACGCGTCGGCCGGCGTCCTCGATCACCCGCCGGCAGCCCAGGTCGCCGCCGCGCGCACGGGACACGATGTCCTTCAGGCGCAGCGGTCCGTGAGACGCGGCGAGGCTGCTGATCAGCGCGCGGGACCCGACGAAGGTGTCCAGGCAGCCGCGATTCCCGCACCGGCAGATCGGGCCGTTCTCGTCGATCGTGACGTGCCCGATCTCGCCCGCCGTACCGGCCGAGCCGCGGAACACCTCGCCGTCGATCACGATCCCCGCGCCCACGCCGTACGAGAACTTCAGATAGCAGCCGTTCCGGACGCCGCGCAGTGCGCCGGCCCGGAGCTCGCCGAGCGCAGCCAGGTTGGCGGTGTTGTCGAGCGCGACGGGGGCGCGCAGGTACGCCGACATCGCGTCGGTGACGTTCACGCCGCGCCAGCCGGGCAGCACCGCGTCGGAGCCGGCCTCGCCGCTGACCGCATCCACCGGCATCGGCAGCCCGAACCCGATCGCCGAAATGTCCTCGACGCCGGAGCTGACCGTCTCGGCCAGGTCGGCGAGCAGCCGCGCGGCGCGCTCCATGCCCTCGTCGGCAACGTGGTCGGCCTGCAACGGCATCAGCTGCTGGGCAAGGATCTCGCGGGAGCCGTTCGCGACCGCGACCCGGACGTCCCGCTCACCGAATGCGACCCCGGCCAGCAGTCCGCCGCCGGACGACAGTGAGACCAGTACGGCGCGGCGGCCGTTACGGATGCTCCGGGACAGGCCGACCATGCCGGCCTGGTCGAGCTCCTTGACCATGTTGGAGACGGTGGCCGCCGACAGGCCCGACGCAGCTGCGATCTCGACCTGGGTGAGCGGGCCGTGCTGCCGGACGACACCGAGAACGCGCGCACGGTTGGCTTCGCGCAGCGAAGCCTGCGAGCCCGGGGCTGGGCGAGTTGCGTTCATTACATAAAGATAACGGATCGCGGGGTGTACCCGGCCGCCCACGGTTCGTGAATCGTCAACATCATCTGCAACCTCGCCGTCACTACCCCACTGGAACGTTCCACCGGCGACAGTAGACCACCCTGCAGACAGCGTCGCGGAGGTGAGCGCTCACACGGTCAGCGCGAGTGTCAGGAGGCTGATGGGGAGGGCTATTTCGACGGTCGCGCCGAGGACGTCGCCGGTGGTTCCACCGAGCTTTCGGCGGGCGTGCCGGGTGACGGCGAAGCTGGTCAGGACGGCCAGGAGGACGGCGGCTGCGGTGCCTGTCAGCCGGAGCGGGCCGGCAGGCTGGGACAGGGAGGTGAGGCTGAGAGTTGCGGCCAGTACTGCGGCTGTGGTGACGGCTGCCGGGAGTGGATCGACCGTGGCGGCGACGAGCGTGCCGAGGCCGTCGGGGCGAGCGGCGGGGATCGACGTACGGCAGGACCAGGGGAGGGTGAGCCGGCTTGCGGTGGTGGCGATCAGGATCGCCTGCCAGCCGAAGTCTGTTTGGAGGCACGCGGTGAGGGCGGCGGTGTCGAGGAGCAGTACGCCGATGATCGCGACGACGCCGAACGGGCCGATGTCGCTCTGCTTCATGATCCGCAGCATGGTCTCGCGATCTCGCCTACTGCCGAGCGCATCCGCGAAGTCCGCCAGCCCGTCGAGGTGCAGCCCACCTGACAGGGCCGCGACCACCAGGACTCCGAGGACGGCGCTCAGCAGGTCCGCGTCGGGGCGCACGAGTTGAACGAGGGCGATCACACCGGCCGCGATTCCACCCACCAGCAGACCTACGGCTGGTGCGAGCAGCATTGCTCTGCCACCGACCACTCGGTCGATCCGGGAAGGGACGCCGGCCGGAAGCACCGACAAGGTCCCCATCGAGAGCCGGGCCGCGTCCCGCCACGTCCCGGTCATGTGAGGGGGAGAGTTCGGCCGGCGATGGCCCAGAGGACCCGGTCTGAGGACAGGGAGATGGTCGTGTTGAGGCGGCCCATCAGGTCCCGGAAGAGGCGGGTGCCGGGGTCTGCGGGAACGATCCCGGATCCGACGTCGTTGCTGACGGCAACCACGTGACGAGGTGTCGCGGTCCAGGCGGCAGCGAGTCGCGCGATCCGCTCCTCGACCAGCTCGGCTCGGGACAGGTCGGACCAGACCTCGACGACGTCCATCGTGCGCGACAGCCAGAGCGTGAGGCAGTCGATCAGCAGCGGCGGCCCGGGAACCTCGAGCAGGCCGACGAGGTCGATCGTCTCGGCCAGCCCCCAGGACGCCGGCCGGCGGGCGCGGTGCTTGGCGATGCGTTCGGCCCATTCGGAGTTGCCGGAGTCTTCCCCACCGGTCGCGACATACACGACGTCCGGTACGTCGGCGAGCAGCCGCTCGGCCGCGATCGACTTGCCGGACCGCGCCCCGCCGAGCACCAGCGTGCGCCGATCAGCCACGGTTCCTCCCCGGCTCGGACACGACCGGTTCCTCGACCACGACCGGCTCCTCGAAGACGACTGGCGCCTCGAACGCGGCCTTGCGGGCGGTCCGCCGGAACGCGTTCAGGATCGGCCGTCCGAGCACCAGGACGAGGACCGCGGACAGGATCCCGCGCGGGATGTCCCAGCCCAGCGAGGTCGCCACCACGAACAGGAAGTACCGGTGCAGGTTTTCGACCAGCGAGTCGCCGGGGACGAACGAGAAGTCGCTCCCGAACGTCGCGTACGGCCAGAACCAGAGGTTCATGATCACGCCGTACAAGACCCCGGACACCAGCGAGTACGCCGCCAGGAGCAGCAACTCCAGGCGCCCGCCGACCCGCGGCAGCAGGCCGGCCAGGCACCCGACCCAGGCGCACGCGAACATCTGGAACGGCATCCACGGCCCGACCCCGCCGCTGATCAACGCCCCACCGAGCAACGACACGGCGCCCAGCACGAACCCGAACCCGGCGCCGAAGGCCCGCCCGGCCAGCACCAGCAGGAAGAACCCGGGCTCGAGTCCCGCCGTACCGGGACCGAGGGCACGCAAGGCCGCGCCGACCGCCGCGAGCATGCCGACCAGCGAGATCACCTTCGCGTCGATCCCCGACTCGGACAGCTCCGCGAGCACGACGGCGACCAGCAACGGCAGCAGTAGAACGAACAACCACGGGGCGTCCGTGGTGTGGCCGATCGCCGACGCCCCCTCCTGCGTCGTCCGGAAGAAAAGCGGCCACGCGAACGCGAGCACTCCTACCAACGACGCGACCAGCAGTGCGGCCGTACTGCGGGGTCTGAGGCGGACGAGGTTCATGACGCCCGGTCCAGGGCCTCGGCGACCTCACCGACGGTCAGGAACGGCAGCGGTGCAAGGATCTTCGCCACCTGCGGCGCGAACGCCGGCGACCCGGCGATCACCTCGGCCGTATCGCCGTCGCTGACCAGCTCACCCTCGGCGAGCACCATCACCCGCGTCGCGACCTCGGCGACCATCTCGACGTCGTGTGTCGACAGCACCACCGCATGCCCAGCAGCAGCCAGCTCCCGAAGGATCGCGACCAGCCGCCGCTTCGCGCCGTAATCCAGCCCACGCGTCGGCTCGTCCAGCAACAGCAGCGGCGGCGCTCCACACAGTACGACGGCCAGGGCGAGGCAGAGGCGTTGTCCCTCGGACAGGTCGCGCGGGTGGACTTCCAGGGCCACATCGGGTGCCAGTCGCTCCAGTAGCGCGCGGCAACTACCGGTTGGCACCTTGAAATCAGCGTCTGCGCTGGCGCACTCGTCGGCGACAGTAGCGGCGTACAGCAGATCAGCAGGCTCCTGCGGTACCAGACCGACCGCCTTGACCAGCTGCTTCGGTTTGGTACGGCGTGGGTCGACACCGGCTGCGGATGCGGTACCGGAGCGAGGGGGGAGGAGACCGACGAGCGAGTTGAGCAGTGTCGACTTGCCAGCGCCGTTGCGGCCCATCAGCGCGACCACCTCACCGGCCTGGATGCTCAAGGACACCCCACGCAGCGCCGTGATTTCCCCGTAGTTCACAACAAGGTCCTTGCACTGGGCAAGCACCTCACCCAGCGGTACGCCCGCACGTGCCGTCGGCGGAGCATCCAGCCGCGAGCGGAGGCTTGCCGCAGCACGCCGGGCGTCCCGTACGGACAGGGGGAGCGGCGACCAGCCGGCGAGCCGCCCCAGCTCCACCACCGGAGGTGCGACCGGTGCTGTGACCATGCGTTCAGCGGGCAGGCCCGTCGACACGGCCGCGGCTCCGCCCGGTACCTCGATGACACGATCGGCGTACTGGATCACGCGTTCCAGGCGGTGTTCAGCCATCACCACAGTGACGCCCAGGTCGTGGACGAGTCGCTGGAGCGCGGCCAGCACCTCCTCGGCCGCCTGGGGGTCCAGTGCAGAGGTCGGCTCGTCCAGCACCAGTACGGCGGGATGCGACGTCAGCGCCGCACCGATCGCCGTGCGCTGGCGCTGGCCGCCCGACAGGGACGTCAGCGCCCGGTCGCGGACGTCGGCCAGGCCCAGGAGGTCCAGCGTCTCCTCGACCCGCCGGCGCATCACGTCCGGCGCCACCCCGAGCGACTCCATGCTGTACGCCAGCTCGTCCTCGACCGTGTCGGTGACGAACCCGGCCATCGGGTCCTGACCGACCATCCCGACCACGTCCGCGAGGTCTCGAGGCCGGTACTCGCGGGTGTCCCGGCCGTCGACCAGCACCCGTCCGGCG
This sequence comes from Kribbella sp., assembly GCA_035697365.1. Lineage (GTDB taxonomy): Bacteria > Actinomycetota > Actinomycetes > Propionibacteriales > Kribbellaceae > Kribbella. Next base: position 5,209 of record DASSDE010000731.1, read on the forward strand.
AGCGTGCCGCCGGTGAAGTGCGGCACCAGGCCGTTGATTGCCCGCAGCAACGTGGACTTGCCGGACCCGGTGCGCCCGATCACCAGTGCGAGCTCGCCCTCGGGCACCGTGAAGCTCACGTCGCGCAAAGCAGGCTCCCGCGACCCGTCGTACGTCATGGTCACCTGGTCGAACTCGATCATGTCCCCACCTTCTTCAACGGTGGCGCGGCCAGAGCGGGCACCAGTCCGATCAGTACGCCGACGACTGGCAACACGGGTACCGGTGGGACGACCAACGGGCCGGCCAGCAGCAGACCGTTCACCCCACGAACCGCGGCGGTCACCATGGCGCCAGCCGCCACCACACCAGCCGCGACCACCAGCCACTCGGGCAGCGCCCACGGATCCGGCCGGTAGCGCGTCCGACTGACCCGCTGCCGTCCCACGGCCATCGCAGCGACAGCCAGCAGTACGCCGATCGCCAGCGTCGCCGCAGCGAACGGAAACGCCATGGAGTCCGTCAGCAACGCGTAGACGCCCAGGAGGATCCCCAGCAATCCCAGCAGTACACAGAGCGCTGTCAGCCGCCGCTGGGCGCGAGTGGCTTGCGCAGTACGGCCGTACCCGCGGGAGTCCATCGCAGCCGCCAGCTCGACCGATCGGTCCAGTGCGCCCTCCAGTACCGGCATCGCCGTCGTCCGGAAGGAGGCGCGCGTGCGGCCGCGGAGTCGCCGGGCGGCCCGGATGCGACGCCCGTCGGTCACGAGCTGTGGTGCGAAGGTGAGCGCGACCACGCAGGCGACACCCATCTCGTAGAGGGCCCCTGGCAACGACTTCAGCAGCTTCCGGGGGCTCGCCAGTGCGTTGGCTGCGCCGACACAGCAGAGCATGACAGCCAGCTGACCACCGTCGTACAGAGCGGTCACCAACGCCTCGGCCGTCACGTCACCACCGAGCTTCACGCCTGCGGCCCAGTCGGGCAACGGGATCTGCGGCAGCGTGAACAACACGGTATTGCCCTGCGAGCGGGTCGACAGCAGCGCCTGCAACACCACGCGGATGCCGATGACAAGCAGTCCGAGCTTGAGGAACGCTGTGAAGCTGTGCGCCCACGGTGCGTCGCTGCGGCGAGCTGCGACGACAAATCCGGTCACGGCGAGGATGAGGACCAGCAGGACCGGGTTGCGCGTCCTGCTGGCCGCCACTGCCATACAGAGCGCCCACAACCACCAGGCCCCCGGGTGGAGTGCCCGGGGGAGTGTCAGGTGGTGTACGGCGCGCATCTACTTGGCTGCAGCTCGCCGGCGGTTGAGGAAGAACCCGCCACCGGCCAGCAGTACGACCACGACGATCGCGATGATGATGCCGGTCCACGGGGCGCCGCTGTCCGACGACGCGTCGGACGCCATCGGCTCCGGCGACGGGGCGGCGCTGGAACCGACCGCCGGACGCATCACCAGCGTGACCGGAGCCTCGGTGGCCGGGACCTTGATGTTCTTCACCTGGTCGCCGCAGCCCTTCGCCGGGTAGCCGGCGACGCCACAGGTCAGGCCCTTCTCGATCCGCACCGGTCCGGCCGCGGCGAGAATCTGCGCCCCCGTCGACTTCGTGGCGGTCACCACACAGGTCGCGCTGGCCTGGCCCGGCCTGTCACCGGTGGTCGCGTCCTCCGGCGTACCGGGGTCGACGACGAGCGCCACGCGCTTCTTCCCCGTCTCGGCGGGGGTCTTGCCGCAGATCGCTTCGAAGTCGCCGGCGGCCCGGGGTACCCGCGGCTTGGCGCCGCCCAGGGCGTACCGCCAGCCCTCCACCGCGCCGTCGGCCGGGACGAACGCGTCCGCGCCCTTCTGTGAGAAGGCCCATTGTCCGCTGGTCCACTGGTAGTAGCCCCAGAAGCGGTAGCCGTCCTCGGCCTGCGCGGCGCCTGCTGTGACAGTGGTGGCGGCAGCAACGGTCCCAGCCAGCAGGAGACCCGCCAGCAGGCTGAGGACCAGTCGTACGGTCCGGTATGCAGTCATTGTCGTTCCTCGGTCGGGCCGCAGCCCGGTGGAGGAGGTCCCGCCTGCACCGGCAGGGTAGGGGCTCCACCCGCGGACCACGGCGGGTAGTTGAGCCTGACTGCCTGTGTCACAGTGTTCCGGC
>DASSDE010000732.1:0-6232 GCA_035697365.1 Kribbella sp.
GTACGGCGGCGAGCGCGAGCACCTGGGGCTTGCGCCACAGCACCTCCGGCGTCGGGACCGGGGTCAGCTTCATCGCCTCGACCTCGACGTCCAGGTTCGACGGTTCGGAGTCGATCTTCAGGAACGTGTCTCCGACCCGCAACGTCGCACGCTGACTGTGCGCGACGACAACCTCCACCTTGTCCACGTCGGCCATTGTCGCGAGCCGAGCCACCGCCGTCACCCGGTTTAGGTGCTGTTGTGTACAGCAGGAGACGATGGTGGGGTGAGTGCCGACTTGTCGCCGGAGTACGCGATCTTTCTCAACGGCGGATACGGCGTCGGCAAGTCGTCAACCCTCGAACACCTTGGGGATCTGCTGGCCCAGGCAGGGCGGCCGTTCAGTCTGATGGATGTCGACTGGTTCCATCGTTCCTGGCCGCCGGCCGATCCGGACAATGCGGTGGTCGAGGCGGACAACATTGCCGCGGTCTGGAAGCGTTACCGGTCGGTGGGGCCGCGGCAGTTGGTCATGTGTGGGGTGATCTCGACGCCGGCCGCTCGGGAGCGGTACGAGGCCGCGATCGAAGGTCGCGTACGGATGGTCAGACTGACCGCCGACGCCGAAGTGACCAGGAAGCGGTTGTGGGGTCGCTACGGCGCGAGTCAGCGGGCGGCGCTCGACTGGCACCTGGAGCGCTGTGACGAGATCGCCGCCCGCCTCGACGCGGCCGACCTGGACGAACTGGTCATCGACACCAGCGCACTCGCCCCACACCAGGTCGCTCAGCGCACGCTGCGGCACTTCGACTTGCTCGACGACGCCGGGCTCGGATGAGTGCTGGCTGATGGGGTCAGGGGGCGGTGGTTTGGATGGTTTGGGTGATTGTGTCGATGATTCCCGGGGGCCACGGGGGTGGGAGGATCAGGACGAGGTGGGTGAAGCCGGCGGCGATGGCGGCTTCGGCTGTGGCTCGGGTGGTTTCAGGGGTGGTGTACGGGATGGCCATCGAGCGGGTGATGGTGGCGGGGTCTCGGTCGAGTTCGAGGCAGTAGCGGTCGAGGAGGGCGCTGCGTTCGACGGCGTCGGTGAGGCCGGTGTCGGACGGGATGTTCCACAGGCCGGCGTGGGCGGCGGCGACGCGCAGGGTCCTGGCGGAGCGGCCGCCGATCAGGATCGGCGGCGGTTGAGCAGGCCGTGGGTTGCCGAGGGCACCGGTCAGGCGAACGTGGGCGCCGTGGAAGTCGAACGGCTCGGTCTCCGTCCACAGGCGGCGGATCACGGTGCATGCCTCGGCGAGCGCGTCGACGGAGTCGCCGAAGTCGTCGTACGGCAGGCCGTGCCCGTCGTACTCGCGACGCGCGAGCGGATGATTCGGTCGCGACCCGGCGCCGATGCCGAAGTCGAGCCGCCCGCCGGACACGATGTCGACCGTGGTCGCGATCTTCGCCAGCATCGCCGGCGGCCGGAACCGGTTGCTCGTGACCATCACCCCAAGGCGCAGCCGCTGCGTCTGTGCAGCCAGTGCGGCGAGCAGCGTCCAGCCCTCGAAGATGGGCCCGTCCGGCGGCCCGCCGATCGGCATCAGGTGGTCGAACAGCCACGCGTGCTCGATCTCGGGCGCCGCGTCGGCCTCCTGCCAGAGTCGCAACAACTCCTCGTACGAGGTCTGCATCGGTGGCGTCATGATGCCGAAGCTGATCGGCTTCATCCGCGCCGCCGCAGCGCCGGATCGGTCAGCGCCGGTACGACGGCGATCTTCTCCGCCACGGCAAGGTCGATGCCTGGAGCAACGATCTCGTCGATCGCGTCCAGTACGTCGGCGGGCAGGACGGTGTCGGCCGCCGCGAGCTGCGACTCGAGATGCTCGAGCGTCCGCGGCCCGATCAGCGCGCTGGTCACTCCGGGATGCGCGGTGACGAACCCGAGCGCGAGCTGGATCATCGTCAGCCCGGCCTGCTCGGCGACCTTCGCCACCTTCTCGACCGCTTCCAGCTTGGCGGCGTTGGCCGGGATCGTGGTGTCGAAGCGATCCGGCATGAACGCGGACCGGCTTGTCGTCACCTCCCGCCCGGCGCGGACGGCTCCCGACAGCCACCCGGAGGCCAGCGGGCTCCACGTCAGGACGCCGAGCCCGTACTGCTGCGCAACCGGCAGCATCTCTGCCTCGGCGCCGCGCTGCAGGATCGAGTAGTTCGGCTGCTCGGTGACGAATCGGCTCAGACCGTGCCGCTCGGCGGTCCATTGCGTCTCGACCAGGCGGTAGGCGGGGTACTCCGACGTACCGAAGTACCTGATCTTGCCCGCGCGCTGCAGGTCGGTGAGCACGGCGAGGGTCTCCTCGTCGCTGACCGCCGGATCCCAGCGGTGCACCTGATACAGGTCGACGTACTCGACGCCCAGCCGCCGCAGGCTGTTGTCGAGCGCGGTGGTGAGCCAGCGCCGGGAGCTACCGCGCTGGTTGCGGTCTTCGCCCATCGGCAGGCCGCCCTTGGTGGCGAGGACGACGTCGTCGCGCCGGCCGGCGATCGCGGCGCCGACGAGCTCCTCGGACTGGCCGTTCGAGTACATGTCGGCGGTGTCGATCAGGTTGATGCCGGCCGCGAGCGCGCGGTCGATCATCGCGGTGACCTCGTCCGGGCCGGTACGCCCGATCGCTCCGAAGTTCATCGCGCCGAGTGCGAGCGAGCTGACCTGTACGCCGGTGTGCCCGAGAGTGCGGTACTGCATGAGTTGTCCTTCCCCGGATGTCATGATGGAGGCAAAGCGGAACGTTGCTCCGCTATCGACAATACGGAACGATGTTCCGATTCACAAGGAGGGTGTGTGCCGGAGGCGAGAAAGCGGGCCGACGTGCGGCGGAACGAGCGGGCGCTGCTCGACGCGGCCGCGGCGGCGTTCGTGGCGTCCGGGATCGACGCGCCGGTGCGGGACATCGCCGCTCGGGCCGGGGTCGGCGTCGGTACGGTTTACCGGCACTTCCCGAGCCGCGCCGAGCTGGTCGTGGCCGTGTACCGGCATCAGGTCGAGGCGTGCGCGCAGGCCGGCCCGGAGTACCTGAAGTCCGAGCCGACGCCGTACGCGGCACTGCTGCGCTGGGTCGACGACTTCGTCGACTTTCTGGTCACCAAGCACGGGCTGCCGGGCGCGCTGAGCCAGGGGGAGGGGTTCGAGGCGTTGCATACGTATTTCCTCGATCGGCTGGTGCCGGTGTGCGCCGACCTGCTCGCCGCGGCGGGTGCGGCCGGCGAGATCGTCCGGACCGACATCGAGGCGATCGAGTTCATGCGGGCCATCGGCAACCTGTGTATCGGCGCGAACGACGACCGGCGGTACGACGCGCGCCGCACGGTCGCCCTGCTCGCGTCCGGGCTCACCGTGCAGCGTGCAGCACCGGACGGTAGATGAGCTCCTGCGTGTTGCCGTCGAACGTCTTCGCCGAGACGAGTTCCAGGTCGAAGTCCTCGCCCCGGAAGATCGGCGCCACGCCGGTCCGGCCCGTGATGACCGGGAAGACGGTCAGCTGGATGTAGTCGACCAGCCCCGCGGCGAGCAGGGTCTGATTCAGCGCGAGGCTGCCGTGTGAACGCAGCGGTACGGCGGACTCGGCCTTGAGTCGACGTACGACCTCAACCGGATCGCCGCCCACCACGGTCGCGTCCGGCCAATCCAACGGGGCCTGCAACGTCGACGAGATCACCGTTGCGGGCAGCGCCTGCATCCGGGGCACCCACGCGTCGAGGATCTCGGGGTCGATGCCCGCGGACAGCATCTGCAGCTGATCCCGCATGGTGTTCGCGCCGAACACCATCCGCTGGTCCTCGCTGAACTGGGAGAGCCGGTGGGCCAGGAACTCCGGCCCCTGCTTGCCCCAGTACCCGCCCCAGTCGCCGGTGTGCGCCCCGAACCCGTCAAGGCTGCTGAAGACGTCGAAGGTGTAAGTGACGTTCTTGCTCTGCTTGGTCATACCTGATCAACGAACACCGCGACGACGATCCGACAGCTAGGACTGCAGCATTGCGGCCTGCTCGGCGCGGGTGCGGGCGAGAGCGGAGTACCGGATCGTGAAGACGACGGGGATCGCGAACGAAGCGACCTTGAGGACGATGATCGGCGTGACCGCGTGCGGAGCAACCGCGGTCAGGACGGCGGCGGCGACCGCCTCGACGGTGAAGCTGATCGCCCACACCATTGTGATGACGACGTTCGTCCGCCGGAACGCCGGGTTGTCCCAGTGTTCGGGCTCGACCATTGTGCGCGCGATGCCGAGCGTAAACGGCCGGCGGATCGCGAGTGATCCCCAGGCGGTCAGAGCGAGCCAGATCGACGACAGGGCGAGCAGGTTCTCGTGCAGTGGTGCGTCGGGCGCGGCGAAGGCGATCACCGACACCAGTGCGAAGAAGACGGCTGCGCTCACCTCGATGACGCTGGAGTCGAGCTGCCTGCCGGTGGACAGCTCCCAGGCCACGAGACCGACGGCGATCACGAGGCCGAGCAGCGCACAGACACGCCAGTCCAGCCGAGCGGTGGAGATCGCGTAGATGATCCAGGGGGCGAAGCTGCGCAGGTAGCTCATGGGGTATCCGTACTCCCTGACATTCCAATAGTGACAGGTCGAAAGTAGATGCTCCACTAGCGACATGTCAAGATAGGAATGTAGGCTGCGGTCATGAGTCTTCGACACGCGATGCTCGGCCTGCTCGCCGAGCAGCCGGCCAGTGGCTACGACCTGCTGCGCCGCTTCGAGATCTCCCTGGCGAACGTGTGGCCGGCCACGCAGAGTCAGGTGTACGGGGAGTTGGCCAAGCTGGCCGCGGACGGGCACGTGACCGTCAGCGCCGAGGGTCCGCGCGGCCGCAAGGAGTATGCGATCACTGCCGCGGGCCGTGAGGAGTTGCGCCATTGGCTGCTCGAGGAGCGGCCGCGGAAGCGCCGCGACGATCTGCTGCTGCGGGTGTTCTTTCTCGGCACTGTGTCACCCGACGAGGCTCGCGCCTTTCTGGAGCGCGGCGTCGAGCGGATGGACGCGTTCGAGGAGGACCTACGCACGCTCGAGCGGAACACCGAGTGGAACGACGGTGACCTCGCGATCAACGGCCGGATCGTGCTCGAGTGGGGCCTGCGGTTCGCCGCGATGCACCGCGAGTGGGCGCAGTGGGCAGGCACTCAGATTCCGCAGCGACCGACCGCCGGCTGAAACCTTTTTGTCGTCTGTTCACCGTTGAAATGGTGCTTATTAGCGTGTGCCCATGGAGATCAAGAGAAGGTCGGTTCTGGCCGGGATGGCGGGCATCGTGGGCGCAACCGGGCTGCCGGCGACGGCGTACGCCGCACACCGTCGGTACCCGGAGCCGTGGCCCGAGGAGGAGCCGTACGGGCTCGCGGACACCCGGCTCGATCTGTGGCCGCGGGACGACAACTCGTTCGTGCTGCCGCTCGAGCACCGGGCGCGGGACGCGGAGCTCGGCCGGGTCTGGATGCGCGACACGTACGTCAACTGCTTCGTCGTCGACGGCCGCCCGGTGTACGTCGCGACCGGTACGACGCGCGTACCGGGCCGTCCGGCGGCGGGACCGTGGAACGATGGCATCTTCGTCTGGACAGCGCCCTCGCTGCACGGCCCGTGGCGACTCGCGGACACCTCGGGGATCCGGCCGGACGCGGAGCGCGGGAAGGTCTGGTCGCCCGAGTTCGTCGACGAGAACCGGCCAGGACGTACGGTCGTCGCCCCGTGGCAGGAGTACTGGTACGACGAGCAGTTCGGCAAGCGCGGCAACGTATGGGCTCCGGAACTGCACTACTTCCAGGGAACCTGGTACATCGTCGCCTGCATGGGGGACCACTCGCGCAAGGTCGGCTCGTTCCTGCTGATCAGTGAAGGCGGTGTCGAGGGGCCGTACCGGGTTGCCCAAGGCAACTACCAGAAGCCGTTCGGTGACTCGTTCATCGGTGGACCGGCATTCGTACTGCCCGGCGCGTACCACCACATCGACGGCGGACTGTACTCCGAGGACGACAAGGCCTGGCTGGTCCTGCACAACAACCTGTACGCGCGGTTCCGCGACGACATGGAGGACATCGTCCCGACGACGGCACTGCCCGCGTTCGAGCAGGCGCCGTACACGCCGGAGCCTTACCTCGAGGGCGCGTACGTCTTCCGGTACGGCGGAAAGTACTACCTCATGCACGCGGCCTGGGACCGTGCATCGACCAACCCCGACGGCAGTGCGCGCAACGCGTACGACCCACCGG
>DASSDE010000733.1:0-8074 GCA_035697365.1 Kribbella sp.
CACGACGAGGCAGAGCATGGTCACCAGTGCGGGGACCAAGTGGTGCAGGAGCAGGCCGGCCGCGTGCGCGAGCAGGGCGATCAGGACCAGGTAGGTCGCCGCGCCCGCCAAGCGCCGTACGTCGAGGGTGTTGCCGAACGCATACTGCGTGATCGCCGTCGCGCCGACACTCAGCACCGCAGCAAGAACGCCCGCGATCAGTACCGCGATCGTCTTCGCGCCGACCAGCTGCAGACGCCGCGGTACGGCGACCAGGGACGTACGGAACTGGCGGCCGGCGTACTCGTGGGTGCACGGCAGCACGCCGATCAGCACCAGACCGACCTGGACATAGGGCACGACATCGACCACCTGTCTTGCCTTGACCTGCGCAATCGTGATGAGCACAGCCACGAGCGAGGTCCCCGCGAACGACAGCGCGGCGATCGGCAGCGTCCGCAGTTTGTCGAGCTCAGCGCGAACGGCGTTCATCAGGCGTCCCGGCGGACGAACACCAGCCCCGCGACCCCACAGAGCGCCAGCGCCCAGACGGTCATCGCGATCCCACCGGGTACGGCACCGGGCCCACCGTCAACGGTCGGTACGTCGCCGAAGAGCCGGCGCCCCGCGATGTCCGGAAGCCAGAACGCGAGCGCCGTGAGCTTGGTCAGCAGGAACGACACGGACACCACCGAGCTGTTCAGGATCAGCACGATCAGCGGAATGATCCCGTTCCGCAGCAGTACCGTGATCGCGAACGCCATCAGCCCGCTCAGCTCCCAGTACAAGGTCCCGCCCAGGCAGCGCAGGACGGCGTCGCCGAGGCCGACCGTCTCCGGCCGGTCGATGATCACGTGCGCGATCCCGGCCGTGATCGGCATCGTCACCGCGGCGATCCCGAGGACGAACAGCAGCATCGTGCCGGCCTTCGCGGACAGCACCCCAAGCCGTTGTGGCGTCGCGATCAACGTGGTCAGCACCTGCCGCCCACCGCCCGCATCGGCGTTGTTGGCGGTGTACTCGCTGCTGAACACGACGACGCCGATCACGACCGCACCGACCGTCCCCAGCGGCATGATCGCGAACGCCGTGTCGAACGGTGACGTGAAAGACACCGCGCCGGTCCGGCCGTCGGCGAGCGCACGGTTGACCGCAAGCGAGTTGAGCACAGTGACCGTGATGGATCCCAGCAGCGCGACCGCCAGACCGATCCAGACCGCGGGCAGCGTCGCGGCCTTGCGCAGTTCGGCGTACAGGAGTCTCATCGGACCGCCTCCTGACCGTCGCCGGTCAACCCGAAAAACGCCTGCTCCAAGTCGTCGTACCCGGCTGTCACTTCGGCGACAGTGCCGGTCTTCACGATCCGCCCGGCCGCGATCACCGCCAGGTCATCGGCAACATCGGCCACCTCCCTCATCAGGTGGCTGGACAGCAGCACCGTGCCGCCCGCGTCCGCGTGGCCACGCAGCAGCCCTCGGATCCAGCGGATGCCCTCCGGATCGAGCCCGTTCACCGGCTCGTCCAGGACCAAGGTCTCCGGCTCCCCGAGCAGAGCGGTCGCGATCCCGAGCCGTTGCCCCATCCCCAGCGAGTACTTCGCGACGCGCACCCCGGTGGCGTCCGCGAGGCCGACTGCTCCCAGCACCTCTTCCACCCGGCGCTGCGGGATGCCGTTGCTCCGGGCCACCCATCCGAGATGGTTCCGGGCACGTCGGGACCGGTGCGCGCCGGAGCCCTCGAGCATCGACCCCACCGTGCGTAGCGGGTTCCGCAGCGTCCGGTACGGCCGGCCGCCGATCAGTGCGCTGCCGCCGTCCGCCCGGTCGAGACCGAGCAGGATGCGCAGCGTGGAGGACTTGCCGGCGCCGTTCGGACCGAGGAACGCGGTCACCCGGCCGGGTCGTGCCGTGAAGCCGACCTGGTCGAGGACCGTTCTGGACCCGCGGCGTTTGACGAGCTGGTCGATCGAGATCATGGACACAATCCCAACCGGTCCGCGGCGCCACCGGATCGGCCCGCGGTCCGGACCTCGTCGGCTCCCGGTCTGTCGGACCCAGGTCTGATGTGGACCGGCCGTGAGCTACCTAGACTGAGCCGATGGATTCCAGCGGCCGTCCTGTGCTGCGCTCACGCGCCTGGCCGGTCGCGTTCGCGCTCCTCGTCGTACTGCTCGGTGTGCTGATGACCGCCGGCACCAGCCCACCGATCGCGGCGGCAGCGGCGATCTGCGCGACCCTCGGTTGCGCAGTGACCGTCGTGGTCGTCGCTCTGCTCCGGACCCGACGCCAGCGCCGCCGGTACGAGGACGAGCTGACCTCGTGGGCCGCCGAGCGAGCCACCCAGGCCGAACGGCTGCGGATCGCCCGCGACCTGCACGACCTCGCCTCCCACGGCCTCGGGCTCATCACCGTCCGCGCCGCCGCCGCACGGGCACTGGCCGGGCCTGCGGGGGAGGCCGAGCGCGCCGCCGCGCTGGCCGACATCGAACACGCCGGCCGCGAAGCCACCACCGAGTTGCGCCGCATGCTCGCCGTACTGCGGACTCCGGGTGACGAGACGCCCTTGCGCCCGGTCGGATCGTTGGACGATCTGCCACAGCTCGTGGACGCGGCCCGTACGGCCGGCGTGATCGCGCAACTGTCGGTCGGCGACCTCGGCGCGGTGTCCGGCGGCACCCAGGTCACCGTCTGCGCGGTTGTTCGCGAGGCCCTCGCGAACACGGCCAGGCACGCCGGCCCGACCCGAGCCCACATCACAGTCGTCCGGGAGGCCGACCAGATCGTCACCCGGATCACCGACGACGGTCCCGTCGCGGACTGGTCGCCACATCCCGGAGCCGGCGTCGGTCTCGCCCATCTCCGCGAGCGCGTCGGGGCCCTCGGTGGCACCCTCCAGTCCGGCCCGGCCGGCACAGCCGGCACAGCCGGCACCGGGTACGAGCTGTGCGCCCGCATCCCCGAGGCACTGCGCCGGTGAGTGCGACCGTTCTGGTGGTCGACGACCAGCCGCTGATCCGGCACAGTCTTCGACTCATCCTCGAAGGCGTACCGGACCTCGCGGTGATCAGCGAGGCAGGGAACGGCACGGAGGCGGTCGCTCAAGCGATCGAGTTGCAGCCGGACGTGGTGCTGATGGACATCCGCATGCCCGGCTGTGACGGCATCGAGGCGACCAGGCAGATCGTCGCCGAGCCCACGCTGGCCGCCACCCGCGTACTCGTGCTGAGCATGTTCGAGCTGGACGAGTACGTGCATGCCGCCCTGCGCTCCGGCGCCAGCGGCTTCCTGCTGAAGGACGCCGAGCCCGCCCGCCTCGTCGACGCCGTCCGCCGCACGTACGCCGGTGAGTCGCTCTTCGCACCGAGCATCCTGACCCGGCTGGTCGAGCACTACCTCGGCCGATCGATGCCCAGGGCAACCGAAGCGCCGGCCGTGCTGACCGGCCGGGAGGCGGAGGTGCTGACCCTGGTCGGCCGCGGACTGTCGAACCAGGAGATCACCGAGACCCTGGTCATCTCGATGGGCACGGTCAAGACCCACATCGGCAGCCTGCTCGCCAAGCTGCACGCCCGCGACCGCGCACAGCTGGTGATCGCGGCCTACGAGCAGGGCCTCGTCGCCCCCTAGGACTCGCGTCCGGCCTTGCCGGGTAACTGCCGGGGCGGGAAGATCACTGCACGGTCGCCCTCCACGCCCGCGTGACACCGTCCAGCACCGGTAAGGAGAGACGTGAGATTCCCCTCGTCGAAACCAAGAGGCCATCGGCCTCGTGCTGTCCCCGCTCTGACCATCGGTGCGCTGCTGGCCACCGCGCTCGTCCCACTCGCAGTGGGACAGGCTGCTGCCGGCACGCCCACGACCACGGCCGATGCCCCGGAGAGCATCAACCTCGCACTGCTCCCGGGTGCGGTCGCATCGGCCAAGTCCCAGCGCATGACCGCCCCCGCGGCGACGTACGCGCCCGCCAATGCCATCGACGTCTTCGTCCACAACGGCTGGACCTCGAACTACGCGTCGGTCGGCGGCGGCTACGACCCGACGCAGGACTGGTTCCAGGTCAAGCTGGCCACGCCCGCTCCGGTCTACGAAGTGTTCAGCCGCTGGACCTCGCCGGCCAAGCCGACCGAGTACGACCTGCAGGTCTCCACCGACAGTGACTGCCAGACCTGGTCGACGGTGACGCACGTCGTGAATCCGGACGACAAGGATTCCCACGTGATCGACCGCTCGGACCCGATCTCGTGCGTCCGGATGCAGGGCCTCGCCACGGCCTCCACCGTCGGGTACACGATCAACGAGTTCGAGCTCTGGTCCGGGCCCAAGCCGGCGCCGACCGTCGGGCAGATCATCCCCGTACCGGTGCAACAAACCCCTGGGACGGGGCAGCCCTGGGAGCTGACGGACACGTCCCGCATCGTCGTCTCCAGCAGCAACCTCACCGCGACCGCCGAGCTGCTCGCCGGCTATCTGCGGCCGGCCACTGGGTACGTCCTCCCCGTCGTGACGGGTTCGGCCACCGCCTCGGACATCTCCTTGAGCCTCGGTGCGGTCGCCGGCGTACCGCAGGACAAGTCCGCGGAAGGCTACTCACTCAGCGTGTCGAGCGCTGGGGCGAAGATCGTCGCACCGCAGGCCCACGGCCTGTTCAACGGCTTCGCGAGCCTTCGCCAGCTGTTGCCCGCGGCAATCAACTCACAGACCGCCGGCGCCGGTCCGTGGACGGCGCAACCGCTGACCGTCCTGGACTATCCGCGCTACGAGCATCGAGGTCTCCAGCTCGACCCGGCCCGGAACTTCCTGACCGTGGCCGAGATCCGCTCGATGATCGACCAACTGGCGGCGTTGAAGGGTGACCGGCTGCACCTGCACCTGAGCGACTCGCAGTCCTGGCGTCTGGAGATCAAGGGCTACCCGGCCCTCGACGGCACCGGCTGCAACGGATCGGCCTGTCTGGCCGGTTTCTACACGCAGGAGGACTTCAAGGGCCTGGTCAAGTACGCCGCCGACCGCTTCATCGAGATCGTCCCCGAACTGGAAGGCCCGGCACACGCTACGGCAGCGGTCCGCTCGCTCGGCGGCGTCGCGGTGATGGGCTGCCAGGGCCAGACGCAGACCGACCGGTTCTGCACCAACCCGAATGACCCGGCCAGCGCCCGCGCGCTCGACTTCTGGCGCGACGCGATCGCCCAACTTGCGGCGATCTCGCCCGGACCGATCATCCACATCGGCGGCGACGAGGCGATCGGCATGCCGCACGAGGACTACAAGTGGTGGATCGGCCAGATGGAGCAGATCGTCGACGGCACCGGCAAGCGCCTGATGGGCTGGAACCCGGCGCTCGAGGGCTACGCGCCGGGCTCGACGTCGATCAACCACTACTGGTCCGACTACACCGGCGGCGGCCCGCCGCTGATCAAGCCCGAGTGGTTCAACCAGGGCCGCGACGTGATCACCACGCCCGAGTGGAATGCGTACCTCGACTTCGGGTACGACGGGTCGCCCGGCCGCACGCCGCGGACCGAGCTCGACAAGGCCTACACGTGGGATCCGGAGTGGGTGTACGAGAAGTACCGCTCGGTCTGGGCGCAACCGGCGTACGGCGGACCGAAGGCCGAGGACATCATCGGCATCGAGGCGCCGATCTGGGGCGAGCAGATGCGCGGCCTGGGCACGAACGAGTTCATGGTGTTCCCGCGCCTGGCCGGCATCCTGGAGAAGGCCTGGTCCCCCAAGGTCCTAACCCAGGACTACGACTCGTACCGCCAGCGGCTCAGCGTCGCCGGTGCGCGCTGGGCGTTCGCCGGAGTCAACTTCGGCTCGATCTCCCAGGTCAACTGGACACCGGAGTCGATGGGCACGACCGTTCGCTTCGGGGTGGACAAGACGGTGAGCAACGCCCCGCTCGGACGGCTGGCCGCGGGCTCGTTGCCGCCTGGTGAGTTCACCGCCACGATCGACTGGGGCGACGGATCCACTGCCGAGGCCGGCAGCATCGCGGCGCGCGACTACGTCGCGAGTCAACGCCAGGGCAGGAGTCTGATGACCGTCAGCGGGAGTCACACCTATCCGGCGGACGGTGTCTACCACGGTGCTGTCACGTACAGCCGCCAAGGCCAGACCTGGGTCGTCCCGTTCGTCGCGACCGGGGTGCCGGCCTGTACGACGATGCTCAGCGGGACGCGCCAGGGCCCGGTGAGCGTGTCCTCCGGCGTCCAGTGCTTCGACGGCGCGACGGTCTCGGGGCCGATCAACGTGGCTCCGGGCGCCGGGCTCTATGCCGTCGGCTCCGAGATCCGCGGACCAGTCTCAGCGTCCGGGGCGGGCAACGTTCTCCTGTGCGGGACCACGGTGTCCGGGCCCGTCAACGTCAGCGGTGGAACACGTGTCTGGATCGGGAACCCGCAGGGTGAATGCGCTCCGTCGACGGTGAAGGGCCCGGTGAACGTACAGAACAACGCCGGCTCGACGGTTGTCTCCGGCAACCACATCAGCGGGCCGCTGTCCTGCACGGGCAACGTTCCCCCGCCCACCAACGCCGGCCGACCGAACACGGTCTCCGGCCCGAAGTCAGGCCAGTGCGCCCAACTCTGACCGCCAGTAGCGGCCCCGCCCAACTCGCGGGGCCGCCACGAAACCTTCGCGTCGGCGTGCAGAGCCAAGCCGTCCTGCGTCGCGACGTCAGCCCGGAACGATCCGGCCGCGTCGACGGCGTAGGACGGTCCGATGCAGTGACGGGATGAGTAGTCGCCGTGGAACACATCGCAGTACACCCCGGCCGGTGGATCGGCTGGAAACTACGGCACCGAGGCAGTAATCAGCCCCCGCCGTACGCGAAGTCTGTTGCAATGTCGCCTAGCTCAATGGAATAGAAATCAGCCTGCCTGGTGTACCTGGTCCCTGAGAAATAATGCCAAGATCCGTATCGATACCTAAGTGTCCTCAGAGGCGGCTGCCCGTGAGCTGCAACGGCGTGCATCGTGGTGCATTTAGCGTCAACCTCACCGACGAAGCCGGGCGCATTCAACGAATGACCATAATCCGAGCGACCAATTATCTTGCCCTGTAGCCAAAGGTTGAACCTGTTTGTGCCATCGAGGGGATTCGTGATCATGAACTCATAGACCGTGTCCCAACTCAAGACGGGCCCGGCATGCAACACCTCTACATCTGGTGGTGGCACATTTTCACCCCAGAAGACCCTCGGCTGGGTGGCCAGCGGTAGCCCGGTAGGTGCTCCGAGGTACCAGCCGAGCTGCACAAAGCCGACACCGCCAGATTGATTGAACATCCAAATATCCCCGGCGGACGGCTTGCCGGCACCGTAGCCATACACCTGACTGGAAGCCGGCGTGATGATCGTGGCCAGGACACCCGTCGCGACCGTAATGTTCAGCGCCGAGGTGCCCGCGCGATAAAGGTCGGGCGTACACGGGAATGTTGCCGTTGGTCGTGCAGGTGCACCGACCGCGGGTGCGCCCACAAGCGCGCCACAGAATAGAATTGCGATCAACAAACTCAAGCGTTTCTGCATGGTCACACGGCAGCAAGGATGCGCACAAGAGTCTGTAACGGAGACGTCACAGTCCGAAACTCTCAGCCAATGACAACCGAACCCAGGACTCCCCACTCATGCATTCCCTCAGTCGACGGGTCGGGGTTCGTGCGCCCACATATCGACGGGCTGGGGAAAGTCCCGTATCCGACAATGTCGTAGGTCCCTGGTGCCAGCCCAGTTGGAATCGGCAGAACCATTGGGGAGTTGCGTTGCTGATCGGGCACCGGCCGCAGAACCGCGGATTGAGACACCACCTTGCCTCGATCGGCCATCAGGTCCGAGCCGGGCGGCAGCAGGTACATCCTGAAACTCAGCAATCGGCGATCGGGAGCCGCCGCGGAAATAAACAGAGTCGTCAGACTCAGTCGTTCGCCAGCTTTTGCCATGATGGGCTTCGATAAGATTCCTTCGACGGTACGTGGCCCGTCGAGTACGGGCAGAGGAGGAACGCATGCAGGAGCCATTCCGTGCGGTTGGGTACTCTCGGTGGGCTGGGTTGCTGCGGATGGGGTGGCAACGGTCGTGCCCCGATCGGGCAGCC
>DASSDE010000734.1:0-6491 GCA_035697365.1 Kribbella sp.
GAGCGCGTAGAACGCCCGGTAGGCCAGCGAGTGCCCGTCCAGCAGCAGGACGCGCGGCCGGCCGGTGCCGGTCGTCGCGGTGTCCTTGGTCATCGTCGTCGTATCCGTTTCTGGAGCCACACACCGACTCTAGTGGGTCCCACGGACAGTTCTGACACACTGCTGCAGTGACAGATGAATCGAACCTCGGACCGGGCATGTCGATGGAGGGCACACTCCTCCAGACGATGGGAATCGTTGTCACCGAGGCCTCAGCGGACCGGGTGGTCGCCACCATGCCGGTCAAGGGCAACACCCAGCCGTACGGGCTGCTGCACGGCGGCGCGTCCTGCGTCCTGGCCGAGAGCCTCGGCTCCATCGGCTCCGCACTGCATGCGTCGGCGGACGGCAAGGTCGCGGTCGGTGTCGACATCAACGCGACCCATCACCGCGCGGTCCGCGACGGCGTGGTGACCGGTGTCGCGACGCCTGTCTACCTCGGGCGGACCACCACGTCGTACGAGGTCGTCATCACCGATGAGCGCGACAAGCGGGTCTGCACCGCGCGGATCACTTGCCAGCTGATTCAGGCTCCGCCGGGGAGTTCACCGACCGCGAACTGACCGCGCGGCGGGCGAAGGCGGAGCGGCGCGAGGAGAGCAGGGCCAGCAGGTTCGGCGCGTGCTCGGCGGCGAGCCGGCGACGGACGGTCAACGTGTTCGCGAACCGCAGGACGCCGGCCTGGCCGAGCCCGAGCCGGGCCAGGAACCGATTGGCCTCACGAGCGATCGCCGGCGCGACCACGGCCAGGTGCGCGCAGCTCTCGTGCTCGGCCCACGCGACGGCCTCGGCGATCAGCGCCTTGCCCAGGCCGTGCCGGCGGGCGGCGTCGCTGACGTGCAGGTACTCGACGGCGATGGTGCTGTCGTCGTGCAGCGGGCTGACCGCGGTGCGGCGCAGGTACGCCATGCCGTGTACGTCGCCGTCCAGCTCGACCACCAGCAGCCGGCCGAACGGGTCTTCCTGATGTTTGCTGACGGCAACTTCCGCGGCGGCAACCGACGGCGGCGCGGGCAACCGGGACGGCAGACCGGCGGCGGTGCTGAGCTCACGCCAGAGCGTGACCAGGGCGTCGGCGTCCTCCGGCCGGGCGTCCCTCACCTCGATGGCTGCCACCACAGCGACCTCCCGGTCCGGTCCACCCCCGAGGTGAACAGACGGGCAGATACGCTCGTCCTCGCGCAACAGTAGGCCCTCGGGGGGCACCTGCAAAGTCGAGTTGGAGACCAGGTTGTTCATCGGAATCGGGACCGTCGTGAACGTCGCGACGGTGCTCGTCGGTTCAGTACTCGGCGTGCTCGTCGGACACCGCCTCAGTCACCGGACCAGGGAGCTGGTCACCGACGCGATCGGCCTGGTCACGCTGCTGATCGCGATCTCTTCGGCACTCACCGTCG
This sequence comes from Kribbella sp., assembly GCA_035697365.1. Taxonomy (GTDB): domain Bacteria; phylum Actinomycetota; class Actinomycetes; order Propionibacteriales; family Kribbellaceae; genus Kribbella. Next base: position 1,437 of record DASSDE010000734.1, read on the forward strand.
GCGACCGGGCACTCAGCGACGCCGTCGGCGGCAGCGCCCCGGTGCTGATCGTGCTCGGCGCGATGCTGATCGGCGGGATCGCCGGCTCGCTGCTGAAGATCGAGGAACGCCTGGAGGGCTTCGGCGCCTGGATGCAGCGCCGGTTCGACCGCGGCGAGGGCCGGGGCAGCTTCGTCGAGGGGTTCGTGTCCGCCTCGATGGTGTTCTGCGTCGGGCCGCTGACCTTCCTCGGGTCACTGTCCGACGGGCTCGGGCGCGGTGCCGATCAACTGCTCCTGAAGGCGGTCCTGGACGGCTTCACCAGCATCGCGTTCGCAGCCTCGTTCGGCTGGGGCGTGGCCGCCTCTGCCCTGGTCGTTCTCGTCGTGCAGGGCTCGATGACAGCGGTCGGAGCGGTTCTCGGCGACGTACTGCCAGAGGCTCACGTGACTGCGCTCGGCGCCACCGGAGGCGTGATGCTCATCGGAGTGGCGCTCAGGTTGCTGAAAATCAAGCAGGTTGCGGTCGCGGACCTGCTGCCCGCGCTGATCGTCGCGCCGCTGCTGGTCCAGTTGCTCGTTGTCATCCGCAACTGAACCAGCAACGCGACACGCCCTAGTCCTCGCCGAGGTAGGCCTTGCGGACCGAGTCGTTCACGAGCAGGTCGCGGCCGGTGCCGGACAGGACGATCTGCCCGACCTCGAGCACGTACCCGTAGTCGGCCCGCTTCAGCGCGGCCTGGGCGTTCTGCTCGACGAGCAGGACCGTGGTGCCCTGCTTCTGCAGCTCGGTCACCGTGGACATGATCCGCTTCATCATCAGCGGCGACAGGCCCATCGACGGCTCGTCGAGCATCATCAGCTTCGGCCGGCTCATCATCGCCCGGCCCATCGCCAGCATCTGCTGCTCGCCGCCGGAGAACGTACCGGCCGGCTGCCGGCGCCGCTCCCCGAGGATCGGGAACAGGTCGTACGCCGCCTGCAGGTCGGAGCGCACTCCGCCCGGATCCTTGCGCGCGAACGCGCCGAGCATCAGGTTCTCCTCGACCGACAGCCGCGGGAAGATCCGCCGCCCCTCGGGCGAGTGCGCCAGGCCGCGGGTGACGATGTCGTGCGCCGCCACGTGGTCGATCCGCTCGCCCTGGAACCAGATCTCCCCGGCGGTCGGCCGGAGCAGCCCGGAGATCGTCTTCAGCGTGGTGGTCTTGCCGGCGCCGTTGGTGCCGATCAGCGACACCACCTGGCCCTGCTCCACGCTGAAGCTGATCTTCTTCACCGCAAGGATCTTGCCGTAGGCAACTTCCAGGTCCTTGACCTCGAGCATCGCGCTCATGGGGCCTCCTCTCCCGGTACGTCGTCCTCGTCGTCGTCCTCGCCGGTGCCGATGTAAGCCTCGATCACCCGCGGGTCGGACTGCACCTGTTCCGGCGTGCCCTCGATCAGGGCCTCGCCCTGGACCAGGCAGAGCACCCGGTCGCAGAGGTTGAAGATGAACCGCATGTCGTGCTCGATCACCACCACCGACAGGCCGGAGTCCCGGATCTTGAAGATCAGGTCCATCGCCTGCCGTGTCTCCTGCGGGTTCATACCGGCCGTCGGCTCGTCGAGCAGGATGAGCTTCGGGTCGGTGGCCAGCGCCCGCGCGATCTCGAGCCGCCGCTGGTCGCCGTACGGCATGTTCCGCGCCAGGTGCTCGGCCGACCGGCCGAGGCCGACGAAGTCGAGCAGTTCCTGCGCCCGGACCCGGGTGGCCTCCTCCTCGCGGCGGAACTTCGGCCCGCGCAGCACCGAGGTGAGCGCACCCGCGCTGGTCCGGCAGTAGCGCCCGACCATCACGTTCTCCAGGGCGGTCATGTTCGCGAACAAGCGGATGTTCTGGAACGTCCGCGCCATCCCGGCCCGGACCACGGCCCGCGGCTTCGGCGGGAGCGGTGTCAGCGCGGCGAGCTGCTGCACCGGCACCGCCTGCAGATCGAGCGACTCACCCTTGCGGACCTTCGGCGGCTTCGGTGCCCGCCGCGGCACGCCGGCGAACCGGACCTGACCGCTGGTCGGCTTGTAGAGGCCGGTCAGGCAGTTGAAGAACGTCGTCTTGCCGGCCCCGTTCGGGCCGATCAGACCGACGATCTCCCCGCTGTGGACGGTCAGGTTGACGTCGTTGACCGCCAGCAGACCACCGAACCGCATGGTCACGCCGGAGGCTTCCAGGACCGGCTCGCCGATCGTGCGTTCGGTCCGGGGCTCGGTGATGGTCATTTCGCCTCCCCGACGGCCAGACGTTCGGTTTCTACTTCTACGGCCAGCTCCTCGTTCTCGTCGTGGAACTCGAGCTGCCTTCGTCTGCTCGCGACCAGACCCTCCGGCCGGAACCGCATCATCAGCACCAGCAGCAGGCCGAACATCAGCAGCCGGTACTCCTGGAAGAACCGCAGCTTCTCCGGCAGCAGCTTCAGGATCGTTGCACCGAGCAACACACCGGCGATGGTGCCCATACCGCCGAGCACGATCGCGGCGAGCAGGAACGCCGACTCCAGGAACTGGTACTGGTCCGGACTGACCGCCGCGTCCTGGTGAGCCTTGATGGTGCCGGCCAGACCGGCCAGGAACGCACCGACCGCGAACGCGAGCAGCTTCAGGCCGAAGACGTTCACGCCCATCGCCTCAGCGGCCTTCTCGTCCTCCCGGATCGCGACCCAGCCGCGGCCGATCCGGCTGTTGTTCAGCCGGGCGAAGATCAAGATGACGACGCCGATCAGCAGCAGCAGGACGAAGTAGTAGTTCGAGAACCGGCCGATCTCGAACCCGCCGAACGTATGGTCCTTGCCGAAGTCGAAGCCGAACGGTTTCCAGTCCGGGATGCCCGGCACACCATTCGGCCCGTTGGTCAGGTTCGGGCCGTTGTTGCCGTCCAGGTTGCCCATCGAGAACCGGAAGATCTCACCGAAGCCGAGCGTCACGATCGCCAGGTAGTCACCGGAGACGCGCAACGTCGGCGTACCGATGATCAGGCCCAGGATCGCGGACACACACCCACCGATCAGCACCACGATCAGGAAGTTCGGCTTCCAGCCGATGGTCGCGAAGGCCGAGGTCGAGAGCACCGCGGCCGTGTACGAGCCGGCGCCCAGGAACGCGATGTACCCCAGGTCCAGCAGACCGGCCAGGCCGACCACGATGTTCAGGCCCATTGCGGTGGCACCGAAGATCAGCACCTGGTTCGCGATCGACATGTTCGCGTCCGAGCCGTTCTGCGTGAACGGGAACAGGAACGCGACCACGAAGGCGGCCAGCGTCAGCACCTTCTTGCGGCGTTGCGCGACATGACCGATCCACGTCATCGCGCCGGACCTGAACAGCGCCACCGCAACGACCGCGACGAACACCAGGCAGAGGATGAACGACCAGGCGTCCTGCAGGCCGAGCGCGTACGCCGCGGCGTACAGGATCGCACCCATCAGCACCGCGATCGACAGGATCTCGAACCAGCCCGGCAGCCGCGCCTCGCTCATGTCCCGCAACTGCCGCAACGGCAGCATCCAGGCCGCGACGGCGAGCAGCAAGGCACCGACCAGCGACAGGTAGCCGCCCGGGTTCACGTTGATCAGACCGTCGGACTCGGTGGTGATCGCGACCAGGATCAGCACCATGTAGAGCGCCAGGCCGGTACCGAGCATCCGCAGGCCGAGCGTGACGTCCAGCCACGCGCCGAGCTTGGCCAGCGGTCCCTTCTCGGCGAGCAGCAGCACCAGCGACAGCACCGCGCCGATGATCGCCAGGATCTGCAGGCCACCGGGATAGAAGTTGATCGACAGGTCGTTCAGGATCGTCTTGTCGTAGCTCCAGGACAGGAACGAGCCGATGATCAGCAGCGCCGCACCCGCCAGGCCCAGCGGCCAGGCGATCGGCTTGCCCGGCTTCGCCACCGGAGCCCCGATCTCGTCGTTCACAGGCGTCTTCACATCGGTCATGCCCGGTCCACCACCCTCGCGCCGAGCAGGCCCTGCGGCCTGAACACCAGAACCAGAATCAGGATCACGAACGCCCAGACGTCCTTCCAGGTACTACCGCCGAACTGGCCGGGGATGTACTGCGTGGCCATCGCCTCGACCAGGCCGAGGACCAGACCACCGACGACCGCGCCGTAGACGTTGCCGATACCACCGAGCACCGCGGCGGTGAACGCCTTCAGACCGGCCAGGAAGCCCATCCGGAACTCGATGTTGTTGTTCTGCAGACCCTGCGAGACACCGGCGATCGCCGCCAGCACAGCGCCGAGCGCGAACGCGACCACGATGATCCGGTCGACGTTGATGCCCATCAGCCGGGCGGTGTCCGGATCCTGCGAGACGGCCTGCATACCGCGGCCGAGCCGGGTCCGGTTGATGAAGAACCACAGCAGTACCGAGCACGCCACGAGCGCCGCGACCGTGAAGATCGCGGACCGCTGGATGGTCACGCCGCCGACCTGCAGCGCCGAACCGGTCACCACGTCGATCTGCGGGAACGGGATGCGCTGCTTGGCACTCGGCCACTCGACCTTGTTGATCAGGTCCTTGAAGACGATCCAGCCGACCTCGGCGATCACCACTGCCACGGCCGCCGCGGCAGCCACCGGGCGGACGTCGATGTGTACTCGCGCACGCTTCTTCGCGACCCGGCCGGCGAGGACACCCACACCCGTACCGACGAGGGCACCGCCGACGATCGCGACCACGACGTACAGCGCCGACACGTCGCCGCTGATCAGCCGTACGACGATCCACAGCACCACGGCGCCACCGGCACCGCCGAGCAGCGGCGCGCGGTCGTACCACTTGCTGACCGGGTGGTCGAGGTGCGCCTTGGACTGCCGGCCGCCGACGGCGTAACCGCCCGCGACCGCCAGGCCCGCGAGCACCAGGACGGTCCAGCCCGGACGCTCGTAGAACAGCCGGACGAACTCCTGCAGGAACACGGAGATACCGATCGCCGTGATCAGCGGTGCGAGTCGTGGCGCGTTCCGCAGGGGACGGTACGCGACACGCTCCATCAGCACCGCGGTACTGACCGACGCGATCATCGCGCCGACGATCATCAC
>DASSDE010000735.1:0-5785 GCA_035697365.1 Kribbella sp.
AGATCGCGGAGACCGAGCACCGGGCCCGGGCCGCGGTCGCGTTGCTCGTCGACACGTCCTGGTCGATGGTGCAGGAGGGCCGCTGGCTGCCGATGAAGCGGACGGCGCTCGCGCTGCATCAACTCATCTCGACGCGGTACCGCAACGATGCGCTGCAGCTGATCACGTTCGGGCGGTACGCCGGGGTTGTGGAGCTGCCGCAACTGATCGGGATGGAAGGCACCTGGGAGCAGGGCACCAACGCGCACCATGCGCTGCTGCTCGCCGGCCGGCACCTGCGGCGGCATCCGGATGCCCAACCGGTCGTCCTGATGGTGACGGACGGCGAGCCGACCGCCCACCTCGAGCCCGACGGTTCGGCCGAGTTCTCGTACCCGCCGGAGCCCGCCACGCTCCGCAAGACGATCTTCGAGGTCGATCGGCTCGCGAAGCTCGGCGCCTCGCTGACTGTCTTCCGGCTCGGCGACGACCCGCGGCTGAACGCGTTCGTCGACCTGCTCGCGCGCCGGAGCGGCGGACGGGTGCTGGCGCCCGATGCGGACGGCCTCGGCGCCGCGGTTGTCGGCGACTACCTGCGGACCAGACGAAAGTTGTAGCAGTCTGAGAAGGAGGGTGTTGCCCGTCGGAAAGGCGGGTAACGCCCTCCTTCTGCGTTGGGCAGGAAACCGGGCCGTTGTCTCGCGTTGTCAACGCTGTAAGGGTTTTCCGGCCTTCGTTCTGTGGGGAGGGTCACGTCGGCATCGTGAGACCAGTGTTCAACTGGACTGGTTTTTGGGCTTACTCTGAAAGCACGCCCCCGCCGCCGTTGCCGACGGGCCAGCGGGCCCCAATAAAACAATCCTGGCCCGCGCCTGAAACACACCCACCTGCAACCCAGGGAGTGACCGTGCCGAAACTCGTCTACGACTTCGCCGAAGGCAACAAGGACCTGAAACAGCTCCTCGGCGGCAAGGGGGCGAACCTGGCCGAGATGACCAATCTCGGCCTGCCGGTACCACCCGGATTCACGATCACCGCCGACGCCTGCCGGGTCTACCTGGAGACCGGAGCCGTGCCGGCCGACCTCGCCGACGAGATCGACGACCACGTCCACCTGCTCGAGCAGAAGATGGGCAAGAAGCTCGGCCAGGCCGACGACCCGCTGCTCGTCTCGGTCCGCTCCGGAGCCGCCGTGTCGATGCCCGGCATGATGGAGACGGTGCTGAACGTCGGTCTGAACGACGACTCGGTGAACGGGCTCGCGCACCACTCGGGCAACCCGCGGTTCGCCTGGGACGCGTACCGGCGGCTGATCCAGATGTACGGCAAGACCGTGCTCGGCCTGGACGGCGACGTCTTCGAGGACGCGATCGAGGCGGCGAAGCAGGCGAAGGGGACCCGCAACGACCTCGACCTGGACGCGGACGACCTGAAGGCGCTGGTGGAGACGTTCAAGCAGGCCGTGCACGAGCACACCGGCCGCGAGTTCCCGCAGGACCCGCGGACCCAGATGGATCTCGCGATCGAGGCCGTCTTCGGCTCCTGGAACGCCGATCGTGCGATCCTCTACCGCCGGCAGGAGCGAATCCCGGCCGACCTCGGGACGGCGGTCAACATCTGCTCGATGGTCTTCGGCAACCTCGGCATGGACTCGGGTACCGGCGTCGCGTTCACCCGCGACCCGTCGACCGGACAGCCCGGCGTGTACGGGGACTACCTGCAGAACGCCCAGGGTGAGGACGTGGTCGCGGGCATCCGCAACACGGTCCCGCTGGCGGAGCTCGAGCAGCTCGACAAGACCTCGTACGACGACCTGATGGGCATCATGGCGACGCTCGAAGGCCACTATCGCGACCTGTGCGACATCGAGTTCACCGTCGAGCGCGGCAAGCTGTGGATGCTGCAGACGCGGGTCGGCAAGCGGACTGCTGCGGCGGCGTTCCGGATCGCGACAAGCCTGGTCGACGAGGGCGTGATCGACACCGACGAGGCCCTCAAGCGGGTCAAGGGTGCGCAGCTCGCGCAGCTGATGTTCCCGCGCTTCGACGCCGATGCCACCAAGGACCTGATCACCAAGGCGATCGGCGCCTCACCCGGCGCCGCGTCGGGCAAGGTCGTGTTCACCTCGGCCGCCGCCGTCGAGGCCGCGGAACGCGGTGAGAAGGTGATCCTGGTCCGCAAGGAGACCAATCCGGACGACCTGCACGGCATGATTGCGGCACAGGGCATCCTGACCAGCCGCGGCGGCAAGACGTCGCATGCGGCCGTGGTCGCGCGGGGCATGGGCAAGACCTGTGTCTGCGGCGCCGAGGAGCTCGACGTTAACGTTGCCAAGGGCACCATTACCGTGCGCGGCACGGTGCTGGAGGCCGGAGAGCTGATCTCGATCGACGGCACCACTGGCGAGGTGTTCCGTGGCGAGGTCCCGGTCGTACCGTCCCCAGTCGTGCAGTACTTCGAGGGCACGCTGGCGCCGGACGCGGGCGACGAGCTGGTCGCAGCAGTACATCGGTTGATCAGCCGCGCGGACGACGTCCGGCGACTCGGCGTACGGACCAACGCCGACACTGCCGACGACGCGGCACGGGCGCGCCGGTTCGGTGCCGAGGGCATCGGGCTGTGCCGTACCGAGCACATGTTCCTGGGGGAGCGGCGCGAGTCCGTCGAGCGGCTGATCCTGGCCGGCAACGACGAGGAGCGTGTGGCGGCGCTGGCGGAGCTGGAGCCCTTGCAGCGCGGGGACTTCCTGGAGTTGCTCGACGCGATGGACGGGCTGCCGGTGACGATCCGGCTGATCGACCCGCCGCTGCACGAGTTCCTGCCGTCGATGGAGGAGCTGGCAGTCAAGGTCGCGGTCGCGCGGGAACGCGGCGAGCAGCCCGGGCACGAGGCGGCACTGCTCGCGGCAGTGGAGCGGTTGCACGAACAGAACCCGATGCTCGGCCTGCGCGGCGTACGGCTCGGCCTGGTGATCCCCGGCCTGTTCGCGATGCAGGTACGGGCGATCGCGTCGGCGGCCGTCGAGCTGCGCGAGCAGGGGAAGGACCCGCGGCCGGAGATCATGATTCCGCTCGTCGGCGCCGTCCAGGAACTGCATCTGGTGCGTGACGAGGTGGAGCGGGTGCTGGCCGAGGTCGGCGTCGAGGTCCCGATCGGCACGATGATCGAGCTGCCGCGGGCCGCGGTGATCGCGGACCAGATCGCGGAGGCGGCCGACTTCTTCTCATTCGGCACCAACGACCTGACGCAGACCACGTGGGGCTTCAGCCGGGACGACGTCGAGGGCGCGTTCTTCTCGCGATACCTGGAGAAGGGGATCTTCGCGGTGTCGCCGTTCGAGTCGATCGACCGCGAGGGCGTCGGCGCGCTGGTGCGTACCGGCGTGGAGCGCGGCCGGGCGACCAAGCCGGACCTGAAGCTCGGCATCTGCGGCGAGCACGGCGGCGACCCGGACAGCATCCACTTCTTCCATGAGGTGGGCCTCGACTACGTGTCGTGCTCGCCGTTCCGGATTCCGGTGGCACGGCTGGAGGCGGGTCGGGCAGCATTGGACGGGTGAGCAGACAGATCCTCCGGCAGACGTTCGGTGAGGACGCGGAGCTGTACGACCGCGTCCGGCCCGGCTATCCGAGCGAGCTCTTCGACGAGCTCGCCCGGGTGGTCGGCGACCGGCCGAAAGTCCTCGAGATCGGGCCGGGCACCGGCCAGGCGACTGCTGCCATGATCGAGCGCGGCTGGTCGGTCACCGCGGTCGAGCTCAGTCCTGGGCTCGCGGCGGTCCTGCAGCCGAAGTTTCCGACGGTCGAGGTGGTCGTCGCGGACTTCGACACGTTGCAGCTGCCGGCGGCGTCGTACGACGTCGTCATCTCGGCGACCGCCTTTCATTGGCTGGATCCGGCGACGCGCGTTCAGCGGTGTGCGGATCTGCTGCGACCGGGCGGTGCGCTGGCCGTCGTCTCGACGCAACACGTCGCGGGCGGGTCCGAGCAGTTCTTCGTGGACGTGCAGTCCTGTTACGAGCGGTTCACCGACGACCCGGTGCCGAACGGATTGCCGCAGGCGGACGACGTACCGGACGGGTCGGGGGAGCTCGTGGAGTCCGGCAGATTCGGGTCGGTGGAGTGCCGCCGGTACGTCTGGGAGCAGGAGTACTCGACGGCCGAGTACCTCGAACTTCTGTCGTCGTACTCGGGGCATCGGGCCTTGACAACCGACCGGCGTGACGGTCTGTACGGCTGTATCAGCGCTCTCATGGACCGCTTCGGCGGATCGATCACGAAGCGTTATCTGAATCAACTGTCGGTAGGAATTTGTCCTCACTAAACCCTTGCACAGCCCCGCGTCGGCTGGTCAGAATGTCCGAGCGGGAAGGGAGCTCACCGTCGACTTTCGGGTCTGACCTGAACCGGCCGCTGTGGCGGCTTGTGACTCCCTTACCCGCACCAAATCGTGTTGTTTGCAAGGGCTTGTGTAGGGTTCTGGGTATGGCCCAATTTGTCGTGCAGCTGCGCTTCGACGTCACCGAGACCGACCGCCGGCTGGAGGTTCGCCCGGCGCACCGCGACTACCTCGCGGAGCTGCGGGAGGCCGGCAAACTCGTCGCCGCCGGCCCGTTCACGGACGGCACCGGCGCGCTGCTCGTCTACGACGTCGCCGACGAGGCCGAGCTCCGCGACATCCTCGCCAAGGACCCGTACACCCCGGCCGGCGTCTACGAGCTCGCAACTCTCGCCGAGTGGCAGACCCTGTTCCCGTTCAGCTAGGGCGTGTCTCCTAATGCCGCAACGACGCCAGCAACGCCAGCGTCTTCGCCCAGCCCTGCCGTAGTGCCGACTCATTGGCAGGGCGGGTGCCGCCGAGCGCCTGCCGGCCGGCGATCGGGTGGGCGAAGATGGTGCCGTGCGGCAGGTACGGCGTACCGCCGACACCGTGGCCCGCGCCGGTGACGATCACGGCCTCGTGCGAGAACGTGGCATGTGCTTCGTCGAGGCGTTGCATGATCAGTTCCGCCGACTGCTTGGAACCCCACTGCGCGTCGCCGGAGCCGGCGACCGCAAGGACGGGACCGTCCACGCCGTCGACCGGGATCGGATCTCCCGCCTCCAACGGCTTCCCCTGGTACGTCCAGGCCGCGCCACCCGGGTGCGGGACCGAGCCTGTTACGTACGAGCCCGGGGCGAACAACACCGTCCCGGCGACCAGCTCCGGGAAATGATCGGCGACGAGCAGCGCCGGCTCGCTGCCGAACGACGCACCCATCACGACGACGTGCGCCGGATCGACCCCGGCCTGTCGCGCGAGCCAGCGGATCGCCGACGCGAAGTACTCGAGCGGAATGTCCCGCAGGTCCACCGGCACCCCTGGTGCATGGAAGTACGCCAACGCCAGCACTGGGTAGCCGTGCGACGCCAGGAGTTCCGGGCTGGACTGGGGCGGCACACCGCCTTCCGATCCGCCGAGAAGCAGTACAGCGGGATGCTTCGCCCCGTCCGTCTTCGGGGCGACGTACACGCCGGTGAATCTGTCCTTGGCCATCGTGAGCGGCCTGGTCGTCACGCCGGAGGCCATCCAGCGCCGGGTCAGTGCCGTACTCGCGAGCCGTTTCCCGTCACGGCTCGCAAAGACCTCGAGGTGCTCGACGAACTGGCCGTTCTCCGTCGGCGGGATGTACGACTGCGCGTCCGGATCCCCGTCGGGTGGGTTCATCGACCAGAACAGACCCATCCCGTCGGCGTCCTGGTAGCTGCCGGCTGACGGCTTGGCGCTGTCGAGATCGACGGTGCCGTGGTCGTCCGCGGTGAAGGTC
>DASSDE010000736.1:0-2794 GCA_035697365.1 Kribbella sp.
CACCCGCCAGGCCGAAGGCGACCCATTCGTCGGTCCAGCCGAACAGTCCCAGCGGCCAGAACGGAGTCAGCTCCTCGATCTCCGTCAACACCTGCCGGTGCGCCGAAACGGCGGCCCGGACCAAGTCGAGCTCATCCGCCGTCATCCGATTCAAGTAGCCCGACAGGTACATCCGGCCGAGGATCCCGTTCACCAAGCTGACAGTGAATCTCTCCGTCGACGTACCGGTCTCCGGATAGGCCCAGTGACCGGCCTGCTCGGGAAGGACCGACGCAGCCGCGGCCGCCGCGATAGGGGCATACAGCAACGGATCCTGCTGGTCCGAGGTCGACTGCAGGTGCAGCCTGGACAGGAGCGCATAGTCCATCCGCAGCGCACCCGATCCACAGTTCTCCAGAAGCAGCGCGGGGTGTCGCGCCTGGACGCCGTCGAGCCAGTCGAGATGCGCCCGGTTGTGCTCTAGCAGTCCTTGTCCTGGTGACTTCCCGCCGAGGTCGGAGCCCGGTCCGGTCATGGTGTTGTAGTCCAGCTTGAAGAACCCGATCCCGTACTCCGCGACGAGCCGGTCGACAGTGCTGTCGAGATGTTCGCGGGCCGCGTCGCTGCGCAGGTCCAGCAGATACCGGCCGCTCTCGGCGTACCGGATCCCGCGCCGGCTGATGAACGCCTCGTCAGGCAGCTCCCGGGCGAGCGGCGAGTCGACACCAATCACCTCAGGTTCGAGCCACAGTCCGGGGACCATGCCGCGGTCGCGGATCCGGTCGACCACCTCGCCGAGCCCGTTCGGGAAGCGGCTCGTCGATGGTTGCCAGGCTCCGACGGTGCTCCACCAGTCGCCCTCGGCGTACCAGCCGGCATCGATGCAGAAGTAGTCCGCACCGGCGTCCGCGGCGGCGTCGATCAGCGGCAGCAGCTTGGCCGTGGTCGGATCGCCCATCAACGTGTTCATGTAGTCGTTGAAGACCACTGGCAGCCGGTCGTCGACCGGACGACGCCGGCGCAGGGCGCGCCGCTGGCGAGTGAGGGCCGCGAAGGCGTCGTCCTGTCCGCGGCCGGCGACCAGCGAGACCGGCACGGTGCTGAACGGCTCGTCGGCGCTGATCGAGGTGATCCACTGGTGTTCAGCGTCGGTGGGACCGCTGAGCAGTAGGTATCCGCCGTGTCGTGTTTCACCGACTTCGTAGTGCCAGGGTCCGTTGTGCTCGATCTGCCAGCCAAGCGAGTACGGCTCGTCGTGCGCCAGGAGGACACCGGTCGGCAGTCGCTCACCGGTGGACCACGAGCCGTTGCAGGCGACGGCCCGGCGGGTGCGCGGTGGTGGTTGGTGCACGTCGGTCTGGATGTCGGGCAAGCCTGTACTGCGGAGCGGCGAGCGGCTCCAGCGGCTTTCCGCCATCCAGTCGTTGTCGCCGGCCAGCAGGTCGAAGTCCACCGACTCGAGTCCGATCACCGCCGAGGACAGGAAGTCCAGTTCGAGCCGACCGGGGCCGGTGAGTCTCGCCTCGGTCCAAGTCTGGACACCTGCCAGCGCCCTGAAACAGCTGGTGACCTGGAGCCCGGTCACGTTGTCCTGCTGGACGATCCGGAGCGTGTCCGCGGTCTGCTCGTGCCGTTGATACCGCAGTCGCTTCCCGATGACGGTGTCGACGTGCCGGAACGTGCTCGGTGCCCGACCGTGGCCGAGTGCCGACACCTCCACCAGAGGTTGATCCGTCGTCCGGGAACCCTCGGACGGCTCGTCGCGCGGGCGGATCGAGTCCAGCCGGACCGGGCCGTCGTCGAAGCAGAAGGTCAGCGTCAGGTCGGCAGTTTGCCAGTGAAACGGCATCAAGCTCCATTGGAGGGTGCGGTCGGTTCGAAGGTGAGGGTTTCGAGGCTGATTCCGGCGGCTGAGAAGACTGCGTAAAGGGTGCCGGTCGGCTGCGTGCTGGTGACCTCGAAGGGGAGATCTGTCCAAGCGTGCGGCGGCACGTCGCAACTGCCGAGCAGTACACCTCGCAGCGGATCATCCAGTCGCAGCTCGAGAACGCCGGGGGTGCTGCTCTCGTTGGAGACTCTTGCAGTGCAGAGGAAGCGACCCTCGGGCAGCAAGGTCTCGTCGAAACCGAGCCAGCCTCCCGGGTCTACGGATCGTGCCGCGTCGCCGCGATCGACGGCCACCGCGGTCAGCGTCATCGCGCAGTACTGGTCGAAGTTCACCGCTGCCAGCGGCCTGGAGCTGAGTTGCCGGACCGGGATCCGCTCACCGATGACGTCAACGGTCGCCGTCAGCCGGGTATCGGTGCAGGACCGGCCGATCAGGATGCTGTGCCGGGCTGTCTCGATGCACGGCCGGTCCCTGGTGACGTCGTAGAAGGCCAGGTCGGCCGCGGTCAAGGTCAGCTCCACTCGTCGGCTCTCGCCGGAGGCCAGCGTCAGGTGCTGGAAGTCGCGCAGTTGCCGAAGCGGCTGCTTGACCCTCGATCGCTGCTGGTGCGTGTAGAGCTGAACGACCTCATGCCCGGACCGGTTGCCCGTATTGGTGACAGTGCAGCTGATCCGTACTTCGCCGTCCGCGGTCATCGACGGGGCGCTCATGGCCAGCTCGGAGTACGTGAAGTTCGTGTAGCTGAGGCCGTGGCCGAACGGGTAGAGCGGAGTACCGCGGTAGTAGAGGTAGGTCGCGTCGGTGGCGATGATGTCGTAGTCGAGAAGGTCTGGCAGATCCGCCGCCGAGCGGTACCAGGTCTGCGGCAACCGCCCGCCGGGATCACAGTCACCGAAGAGAACGTCGGCCAGTGCGCGGCCGTACTCC
>DASSDE010000737.1:0-2109 GCA_035697365.1 Kribbella sp.
GGAACAGCAGGTGCGCGAGATCGTCGGCGGCGAGACTCGCACCCGGGCCCGCGGTCGAGGTCTCGCGCAGCAGCCGGTCCAGCAGCCAGCGGAAGGCCGGCGCCCGCTCGTCGGCGGCCCGGAGGTGGATCACCGGCGGCAACGCGCGCATCAGAAGCTGCTCGCCGGTCCGGTTCAGCGACACGTGCCCACCGACGCCGACAACCTTCACCCCGGCGCCGATCTCGGCTCCACTGCCGAACCGCGCAACCGAACCACCAAGCCCACCGGCACCACCGAAAGCGGTGATCGCGTCGCCGATCGGTACGGTGTCGGAGTTGCCTTTCACAAAGCCGTGGCGGCCGTCGAAGAGCACCACGTCGCCCGCCTCCAACTCCAGGCGCCCGGTCGCGAGGTCGTCGTCGAAGTCGATCCAGCAACTGCCTTCGACCACCGCACTGAACTTGAGCCGGTGCGACGCCGGATACCGCAGCGCCCATTCCCCGACCGCCACGAACCCCAGCGACGCATGGCAGTGCGCTTCGGTCAGCGCCAGCGTGTCGGTCAACGGATCCGCCATATCCGTACTTTCGCGCAAGTCATCAGCACTTTCAAGCATTCTGCGTACGGATCCCCCGCCTACTGTCGGGGACATGCAGACACCACTAGGTTCCGGATTCACCGCGGCCAGCACCGCGAACGACGTCCTCGAAGGCATCGACCTGCACGGAAAGCTCGCGATCGTCACCGGCGGGTACTCCGGTCTGGGCAAGGAAACCGTCCGCGCCCTCCGAGTCGCCGGCGCCGACGTCGTCGTACCCGCCCGTGACGTCGCCCGGGCTGCCGGTCAGCTGGAAGCGGTCGACGGGATCGAGATCGCGGAGCTGGACCTGCTGGATCCGGCGAGCATCGACGCGTTCGCACAGCGCTTCCTGGACACCAAGAGGCCGCTGCACATCCTGGTCAACAGCGCCGGGATCATGGCGAACCCGCTGACCCGGGACGCGCGCGGCTACGAGTCGCAGTTCGCGACGAACCATCTCGGCCACTTCCAGCTGACCACCCGGTTGCTCCCGGCGCTGCGGCAGGCCGGAGGGGCGCGCGTGGTGGCGGTGTCGTCGCGCGGGCACCGCTACGGCGCCGTCGACTTCGAGGACCCGAACTTCGAGCACCGCGAGTACGCGCCGTACCCGGCGTACGGGCAGTCGAAGACCGCGAACGTCCTGTTCGCCGTCGAACTGGACGAACGCGAGCGGACCAACGGGATCCGTGCGTTCGCGGTACATCCGGGCAGCATCATCACGCACCTCGCCAGGTACTCCGATCGCGAAGTCCTGCGTGCGGGCGGGTTCCTGGACGAGAACTACGAGCCGATCATCGACCCGGCGCGCGGCCTGAAGACCGCCGAACAGGGCGCGGCGACGCAGGTGTGGTGCGCAACCAGTCCACAGCTCGACGGGTACGGCGGGGTGTACTGCGAGGACGTCGACATCGCGCCGGTGCACACATCCGACGTACCGGACACCGAAGTACTGGCCGTGACGCCGGGCGCGTTCGGTGTGCTGCCGTACGCGATCGACCGGGACAACGCGCGCCGGCTCTGGAAGCTGAGCGAGGAACTCGTGAACGACCACCGCGGATAAACCAGATGCGGTAACCGCTCGTTCCGGTGGACGCTGTGGGCGTGAAGATCACCAAAATGTCCCCCGACGACGAGGTCGGATGCGCCGAGGCCGTTGCCGTGGACTCGGCCGGCTGGAAGCTGGACTGCCCGGAGGTAGTGCAGCACACGCCACGGACGTTCGCGAACATGCTGCGGTACGGCTGGGACCTCGAGCCCCCGCAGGCCTATCTGGCCACCGACGATGGCACCGCCGTCGGCGTCCTGGTCATCAGCGTGCCGGAGTACGACAACACCAACCAGACCTGGATCGACATCAAGGTCCATCCCGACCATCGCGGCCGCGGGGTCGGGTCGGCGCTGGTCGAGTACGCCGAGCAGGTGACCAGGGACCTCGGCCGGACCATGATCGGCCTCGGCGGAATCGACCTGCCGAAGGCGGACGCGTTCGCGCGCCGGCACGCGTTCGTGCCGAAGGCGGTCGAGGTCAACCGGTGCCAGGACCTGAC
>DASSDE010000738.1:0-10007 GCA_035697365.1 Kribbella sp.
ATGGGCCTCGTCGTGCGCGACGCGCCCCGGCAACAGAGTCTCGCCGAGAATGACCGTGGAGTCCCAGTCGGCGGTGACGCTCGTTCGCTGGAAGAGCCGCGAACCGCGACACGGCACGACCGGGTCGGGCAGGTACTCCACCACGGCACCGGCGCCGACACCCAGGTTGACCAGCTGGGTGGCGAAGTTCTGGCGCATTCCGAAGACCTTGGTGGCGGCCTGGGTCGTCAGGTGCGCCGCGGAACCAGGTGCGCAGTCGACATCGATGCGGCACCGGTCGCCTTGAACGAAGCCGTCGCCGGACTGCTGCATGAACAGGAACGGCATATCCGGTCGGCCGGCGTCGAGATAGATCGGCCGGTAGATGTGCAGCGGCGCCCGCTGATACTGGCGCTGCACGCGTGTCGCACCCGCACAGGGCGCCAACGTCAGATCGAGCAGACCGACCTTGCCGGAGGCACCGACGCCCAGCCCGCCTTGCACGGAACAGTCGAGGTCGAGCACCTCCGCAGGCAGGTCCGCCGGGGTGTACCACGCAGGGTCCTGCCGCAATGTCGCCGCTCGGGTCATGGCGAGCCGCCGGCCGGCGCCGCGAGCTGCTGGCTGATGACCTCCGAGATCCGGTCGATGACCTCGTTCAGGCCGGTGCCGGTGAAGCAGTTCGTGAGCACGAAGGGGCGCTCGCCGCGTACGGCCCGGGCGTCCCGGCCCATCACCTCGATGTTCGCCCGCACGTACGGGGCCAGGTCGATCTTGTTGATGACCAGCAGGTCGGAGTGGGTGACACCGGGCCCTCGCTTGCGCGGGATCTTGTCGCCCTCAGCCACGTCGATGACGAAGATGAAGTAGTCGGCGAGCGCTCTGCTGAACGTCAGGGTCAGGTTGTCACCACCCGATTCGACCAGCACGACATCCGCATCGGAGAACCGGCGAGTGAGGTCGCCGACCGCATCGAGGTTCATGCTCGGGTCGTCACGCACCGCAGAGTGCGGGCACGAGCCGGTCTCCACCCCGACGACCCGTTCCGGATCCAGCACGCCGGAAAGAGTGGCTCGTACATGCTGGGCGTCTTCGGAGGTGAAGACGTCATTGGTCACGACCACCGGGTGGTGGCCCCTGTCGAGCAACATCGGCACGAGTGCCTCGATGAGAGCGGTCTTCCCCGATCCGACCGGCCCGCCGATGCCGATTCGAGCGATGCCAGGCGCACGGGCGCCGCCGAACGCATCGTCGTCCGGCGGCAGAGATCCGTGCTCGTGAGGGTGCGGGTGTCGATTCTCGTCCATTTCAGGACAGTCCTTTCTCAGCTTGCGAACATCCGGAGTTCGGCCGTCTCATGACCCATCGCCATCACGTCCAGCAGTGGTGTGCAGCCGGCGATGTGCGCGACGTCCCGGCCCACCGCCGTCAGCGCGGCGTCGGCGGTCACCGCACGCACGCGGAACAGCACGCCTTGAGCGGTGCGGTGATCTGTCAACGCCAAGCGCACTGCCGCGGCGACCCAGCCGGCCGAGAAGGCGTACAGCTCACCGGCCACGGCCTCCGGACACGGCACACCCAATGAGAAGCTGAGCAGGCCGAGGACGACCGCATGGTTCCCCGGCGTGCGTCCCGCTTCGACGAGCTCCGCGTAGTCGCGCCCCACGGTCCCGCGAAACGCGACAGCGGCGGTGCTCAACAACGCTCGGCCGGTGCGCGTCGAGGCCTCCCGGGCCTCACGGGGGAGCTTCACGGCGGTCAGCCGGTGATCGGCGCGTGTCACCAGGTCCAGATCGAGCGCACCGTCCGAGCCGGCGGCGCGATGGGCACAGGCCAGCGCGACGCCGTCCGACGGCGCGACTCCGAAGCGCACGCAGTCGGTGAGCAGTGCCACCAGCGTGGACGGGCTGACGGGCCCGGCCGGCTCGTCGCTCTGGGCGAAGGCCTCGAGGCCGTAGGAGAGGGTGTAGCGCCCGGTCGGGAAAGCGGAGTCGCTCAGCTGCAGGACGGACAGATGGCTCGCGAGTCGCGCATGGCTGGCGGAACGCGAGGCGTGCGCCATGTGGACCATCAGACGATGTAGTACAGCTGAGACATCGACACCTCGTCGACCGCATCGACAGTGGCCGGTCGGCCGTCGACGCGCACCTGGTAGGTCTCGGGTTCGACGGTGATTTCCGGCGTGGCGTCGTTGCGCACCATCTGGGCCTTGCCGACAGTGCGGCAGTCCCGTACCGGCTCGACCCATCGCTGCAGGTCCAACCGCTCCGCCACCCCCGCGTCCGCCGCGGCCTGCGAGATGAAGGTCATGGACGTGCGCGCGACGGCGCGTCCCTGTGCGCCGAACATCGGCCGCAACGACACCGGCTCGGGAGTCGGGATCGAAGCATTCGGATCGCCCATCACCGCCCAGGCGACGAAACCACCCTTGACGACGTACTTCGGTTTGACACCGAAGGTGCTCGTCGGCCACAGCACGATGTCCGCGACCTTGCCGGGTTCGAGCGAGCCCACCAGATGGCCGATCCCGTGGGCCAGCGCGGGATTGATCGTGAGCTTGGCGAGGTAACGCAGGATCCGCTGGTTGTCGTTCTCCGCGGGATCGCCTTCGAGGCTGCCCGTCATCTTCTTCATCTTGTCCGCAGTGCGCCAGCAGGCGGTCACGGTGTCCCCGATCCGGCCCATCGCCTGCGAGTCCGACGAGTACATGCTCAGCACTCCCATGTCATGCAGGACATCCTCGGCCGCTTCCGTCTCGGCCCGGATGCGGGACTGGGCGAAAGCCATGTCCTCAGGATTGTCGGGATTGAGATTGTGGGTGGCGACGGTCATGTAATAAAGGTTGTCGGCCGTATCGGTCGTGTAGGGCCGGGTGGGATTCGTCGAGGACGGCAACACGTTCGGAAGCGACGCGATCGCCATGATGTCCGGGGCATGGCCGCCACCGGCACCTTCCGTGTGATAGCTGTGGATGGTGCGTCCGTCGATCGCCGCGATGGTGTCGGCGAGGTAACCGCCCTCGTTCAACGTGTCGGCATGCAGGGCGACCTGCACGTCATACTCGTCGGCGACACCGAGCGCGCAGTCGAGCGCTGCCGGCGTTGCGCCCCAGTCCTCATGGACCTTCAGCCCGAACGCGCCGGCCTGCAACTGTTCCACCAGGCTCTCGGGCCGGCTGCTGCTGCCTTTGGCGAGAAGCCCGATGTTCACCGGCAGAACTGCAGTCGCCTCGAGCATTCGCGCGATGTTCCACGGCCCCGGTGTGCAGGTGGTGCCCTTGGAACCATCCGCAGGGCCGGTACCGCCACCGATCAACGTGGTGACGCCGCTGGACAGGGCGTGCGGGATCTGCGCCGGAGTCAGGAAATGCACATGAGTGTCGACCGCCCCTGCCGTCGCGACCAGACCCTCACCGCAGATCGCTTCCGTACCTGCGCCGATCATCAAGTTCGGATCGACGCCGTCCTGTATGTCGGGATTTCCGGCCTGGCCGACACCGACGACCCGCCCGTCCTTGATCCCGATATCAGCCTTGACGATTCCCAGCACCGGATCCATCACGATGACAGCGGTGATCACCAGGTCGAGCACCCCGTCGGCGTTGCGCAGCCCGGGTACCTGCCCCATGCCGTCACGCAGCGCCTTGCCACCTCCGTAGATGGCTTCCTCTCCGGGATGCAACAGGCTCCGCTCGACCTGGGCGACCAGTTCCGTATCCGCCAGGCGGAACCGGTCGCCCACGGTCGGGCCGTAGAGCGAGGCGTACCGCTGACGCGAGACAGCGCTCACGACCGTTTCACCTGCCTACCCGGGCCCGGCCGGTCCTGCGTTCCGAGGAACCCCAGATCGGCAGCGCGCCTGATCGCCCGCTCCACGCTCCGCTGCGATGACGTGCCGCCGTTGAGCAGGCCGTTGAATCCGATCACCCGCCCGAGGCCGCCGAACTCGACCAGCTCGACATCGCGCTCGTCCCCCGCTTCGAAACGGATCGATGTGCCCGACGGGACGTCGAGCCGCATACCCAACGTCGGTGGTCGGTCGAACTCCAACGCACGGTTGACCTCGAAGAAGTGGAAGTGTGAGCCGATCTGTATCGGCCGGTCTCCGGTGTTACGGACCGACACTCTCGAGGTCCGTCTGCCGGCATTGATCTCGATCGGCTCGGCAGAGAGCAACCACTCGCCTGGAATTACCATTCCCATTTCCTTTCCCCGTACGTGGTGACGTCCTCAGGAGATCGGGTTGGACACCGACACGAGCTGGGTTCCCGTGCGGAAGGTCGCCTCGACCTGCACAAGATTCATCAGCTCCGGGACGCCCTCCATCACGTCGACACGCGTGAGGATGTGCTTCCCGAGCTCCATGGCGTCCGCGACCGACATTCCGTCCCGAGCAGCCTCCATCACGCCCTCGGCGATCAAGGCGATCGACTCCGGGAGGTTGAGCTTGACGCCTCGCTCCCGGCGTCGGCGGGCCAGCCGGGCGACCTGGTAGATCACCAGCTTCTCGCTTTCGCGGGGGCTCAGCATCAACGAGGAGACCGACTTCTCGATGCGCGGCGTTGCAGAATCACTGGTACCCATGGAAACCTCCGAAGACCGGGTGCTCGGCAGATCAGAATCCGGCAAGGCCCTGTGGGCTGTTGTACGGAATGCTCGCGCTGGTGACCTCATCCAGTGAGCCGTCCGGTTGTACGGCGTAGCCGACGAGCTTCGAAGCATTCCCGTAGATCTGGTACAGGTAGCCACCGTCGGGAGTCATCCAGTTGTCGCTCGGGCCGCTGCTGACAGTTCCGTTGAGCGCCCTGAACGTGCCGTCCCCGGTGACCTTCGGGCACGCAGGATCCTGCGCAATCGAGAGCACGTTGCCGTCGATCCGGAAGCTGCTGATGTTGCTGTAACCGAAATTCGTCGCGAAAACGAACTGGTCATCCGGCGACACGGCCAGCCAACACAGCTCGGAGGGCCGGCCCGCGCTGGTGTCGATCTGCACGAGTGGGCCGATGCTGAGCCTCCCGTCAGGGTCGATGCTGCCCATGACGAGCCCGTCGCCGACGGCCTCACCGATGACGAGGTGATCCGGCCGGCTGTGGAGGAAGGCGGGATAGAACGGAGAGCCGCCTCCGGCATCGTGGAACGAAGGCCGGTCGAGCGTGCCGTGGGCGTCCACGGGAAATACGACGAGGCCGTCCGGATCCGGTGCATTCGACGCGATCGACTTGGGGGTGCCGTCCGGCTGCCGGACCCAGAGAACCGGTGAGCCGTCCGGGTTCGCGGTGGGTGGCTCGTCGAACGTGGTGCCGACCAGGAGGAACTTCTCGTCGGGCGACAGCACCACTACCGTCGACACACGGTTGGCCTTGCCCGGAGTGTTGACCGTGTACCGCTCCGGCCGCGCGGTGAGCCTGCCTTCCCGGTCGACCGACATCAGTCGCAGGTGGTCGGGACCGAATGCGTGAAGGACGAAGAGCGTTCCGGACGACGGCGCGTACGCCAAGGACTTGGCGGTGCCGCTCGTCCCGGTCACGATGTTGCCCGTTCGCTTGACGTCCACAAGCGAGAGCTTGCCGTCATCGCCGACGCTGAAGCTGGAGACCGAGTTGTCGCCGCCGTTGGTGATGAACAGAAACCGTCGGTCCGGCGAGAGGATGACGCTACCCGCGCCCTCGAACGCATTCGGTGCGCTGGCCTGCCCACTGATCGGCTTGAACACCCCGGAACCGGAACCACCCGTGGGGATCCGCTCCACCTCGGTGATCCTGCCGCTTCCTGACCGCACGTAGTGGATCACGGCGTTCTGGTTTTCGTTCGTCTGCATGTAGAGATGTCCACCATGCATCGCATCACCGCGACCGGCCTGTGGTGCCGCGGATAGCTCGTTCGACATACTCATCGCTCCTACATCAGTTGTCCTGCCCCGCCACTCCGGTATCCGCTACGTGCAGATCGTGCGGGTCGCAGCTCGGTCGGATCGCCGGCCCGTCGAGTGCCGGACGCTGCATGCGCGGCCGCCACCGGAGCGCGCGGTGCGTCGTGTTTTTGCTGCTCGGGGCCCTACAGTCGCGTCGCGGACCGCCGCTCGAACCAGTGAAAAACACCGGCAGCATTCAGACGACACCGGCGCTGTTGCATCGAAAGCCGTGACAGACCCGGCAAATCGGAGGCGGAAGTACCGTCCAGCCGGTCTCGGCTGGTGACGCTGGGAAAGTGGTCTCGGCTACCGGGGCGGCGACCGAGAATATTCATGACCCGGAACCTGATCGGGAGCTGATCGTTCTGGTTGAACAGCTCGGCCAAGGTGACAACCATGCCGCGGTCATCCTTCGAGCGCGACAGCCGGGCCTCGACGATCGTCGTCCGCAAGCGAACGGAGTCACCGGGGCGCAGTGGCACCTGCCAGCGCACTTCGTCGACTCCAGGGGAGGCGAGGCTGGCGACCCGGGACAGGTAGTGGTCTGCGAACAGGCGCATTGCCAGTCCTGCGGAATGCCATCCGCTGGCGATGAGTCCGTTGAAGGGACCGGTCGCGGCAAATCTTTCATCAGTATGTATCGGCTGCGGGTCGAACTGTTCGGCGAAGTCGATGATCGCTTCCTCGCTCACGGCAAGGTGGCCGTACTCGTAGACCGCGCCGAGCTGGTAGTCCTCGAAGTAACGGTCATCAATGGGTGCGCTGAAGTCGGTCTCGCTGAGGGTCCGGGAGTTCCTGGCTATGCGTGCCATACGGCGGATGATCTCACCGCAACAGTTCGGTCTGGCCTGAACAGTTCCTGAGCTATGGTCCGGTGGTGATCGGCGCCGACCTCGACCTGGCTGCCACGGCACGGGCCATCGCCGAGCCACCACGGGCGGCGATGCTGTTGCGCTTGATGGACGGGCGGGCACATACCGCAAGGGATCTGGCCGAGGCTGCAGGGATCTCCCCGCCCGCCGCGAGTCCGCACCTGCGCCACCTGGTCGACGCGGGTTTGGTCAGCGTCACCGTCACCGGTCGTCGCCGGCTGCACGCGATCGCTTCGCCGGAAGTTGCCACCGCGGTCGAGGCACTCGCGGCGATCTCGCCTTTGCTCCCGGTGGAGTCACTGCGTGAAGCGCACACGGGGAGTCGGCTGCAGACAGCACGCGTCTGCTACAGCCATCTCGGCGGTTCCCTCGCCGTTGCCATCGCCCGGCAGATCACCGCGGACGGCGTGGTCGATGCCGTCGACACGAGTGGAGGTGGAGCGGTCTGGACGCTCGACCATCCGCTGCTCGTCGACCTGTCGATCATCGACCTGTCGGGTTTCACGGGCCCGATGGTGCGAGGCTGCCTGGACTGGACAGAACGCCAAGCCCACCTCGCTGGGCGGCTGGGTACTGCCCTGCTGGTCGCGATGCTGGAGCACGGATGGCTACTGCGCCGCCCAGGCGATCGCGCACTCAACATCAGTGCGACGGGTACCGACCATCTCGCCGAGCTCGGCATGTGGCCGCTCGACGCCAATAGTTCTGGTACCGGTCATGCACGATCACCGAGTCGCCCAGTTCGGCCAGCACGAATGCGGTGACGGTGCCCAGGGACCGATCGCGCGAACGCGGGGTGTCGTTGCCACCCACATTCTCCCGCGCTGGGGCCGCGTCGCTCTGTCCGCCGTCACGTTCGCAGACGGCCAGGGATGGGTGTCCAAGCTCGTCCGGGACGGGCCGTCGCCTCGGTCGATGGCGAAGATGCACGGCGTGTTCCGGCTGATCCTCGGATGGGCGGTCCAACACGGCCGGCATGCTCGCGACCCAGCGGGGGCGTTCCGATCACACGACCGGGTCTGACACAACCGCTACCTCGACCACACTCACGTGGCAACGCTCGCTCGTGAGTGCAGCGAGTATGCCCCGCTGGTGCCGCTGCTGGCCTACACCGGTCTGCCGTGGGGAGAGGCTGTGGCCATCCGCGCGCAAGAGGTCGACTTCGAGCTGCGGCACACCGCCGCGTCACTGGCCATCGCATCGGGCGCGGACGCGAAAGTCGTCCAGACGATGCTGGGACACAAGACGGCAACGATGACGCTGAACCTCTACGGCCACCTGTTCCCGGACCGGCTCGATGACCTCGCCGACCGGATGGTTGCCGCAGCATGTGCCCCAGATCCCCGGAAAGGGAAGCTGGAGTCCTGAGCCGCACTGATCGTGCTGGTGGAGACGAGGGGAATCGAACCCCTAACCCCCGCCTTGCAAAGGCGGTGCTCTGCCAATTGAGCTACGTCCCCGTGCTTGAGCGAGGACGTTACCCGCTCGGGTGCGAGCGGGTGTACACCGCCCTCAGTTCTTGGTGGCGTCGTGCCAGAGGTCGTTCTCCGAACGCGAGGCGCGGACCTTCGAGAACACGAGCGCGCCGGCCGCGATGGCAACAAGAGCTGCAATGATCTTCTTCACGGGTTCACGTCCTGCCTGTCCCGGGGATGGGGAGTGGGCCCAGCTGGATTTGAACCAGCGACCTCGTCGTTATCAGCGACGCGCTCTAACCAACTGAGCTATGGGCCCCTGCGGCGCAGATGAGGTTACCTCAACCCCTCCCGCGCCTCCCCACCGGCTCCCCCTATCGAGGGGGCACCGGAAGGGTGGTCAGTCTCGCTCGGAGAGTGTGACTTCGATGCCGCCGACGAGGTCGGCCGAGACGTTGTAGACGAACGCCCCGATCGTGACGGCGACGGCGAACAGCAGGCTGTTGATCGCCCCGATCACCGCGGCCAGGCCGAAGACGCGCCCTGCGCTGATCAGCGGGCTACCGGTGGGCGCCTCTCCCGACACCAGGTCGGCGTAGGTGCCGTTGAGCCGGTCCCAGACCCCCATGCCGTCGAGGACGCCGTACAGGACCCCGACAGCGACCATCCAGATGAAGAACAGGACCACGGCCAGCACGAGGGCGAGCTTCAGCACCGACCACGGATCGAGCCGCTTCAGCTGCAGTGCCGCCTGGCGCGGCGGGCGGCTGCGGCGTGGCCGGCCGGACGACGCACCCTCCCCTTCCGAGCTGGACGCGTCGGCGTCCGTCGGCCCGTCGGGCAGCGCCGGAGGCTCGAGGAACGTGGT
The DNA here is from genome assembly GCA_035697365.1 of Kribbella sp. Classification (GTDB taxonomy): domain Bacteria; phylum Actinomycetota; class Actinomycetes; order Propionibacteriales; family Kribbellaceae; genus Kribbella. The sequence goes on from DASSDE010000738.1 coordinate 9,045, forward strand.
GGGCGCATCCTCCAGCAGACCCCCGGCCGGCCGGTCGTTCCCCGCACGCTCGAACCGCTCGGGAGCAGCCTTGCCGGGAATCCGGTTCCACGGCGGAGGGCTGCCCGGCGCGGCCGGCGCCTGAGGGGACGGCGCCTTTGCGGGCGGCGTCTTTGCGGGCGATGACTTTGCGGGCGGTGCCTTTACGGGCGGTGCTGCGGCTGCCGCAGGGCGTCGGTTGGACGTGCCCGGGCCGGGGGTGGCCGCCGCCTGGGTGGCCGGGACGCCGTTCTCGGCGGGACGCGCGGAATCCGCCTTGTCAGCCGCAGTGGCGGCTGGACCGTCCCCCGCTGCTCCCGGGACCGGACGCGAGGCCGACCCATTCGCCGACGTCGGCAGCCGAAGCTCCGTCGTGACGGCCTCCGGCCCTTCCGGATCGGGCCGAGCAGGGACGTCCGATTTGTCGTCACCGACCCGAGAAGTGGCCGCGCCGTCGTCCGCACCCCCGACGGACTCGGGAGCCGGCGAGCCCGCGGACGCGGCTGCACCGTTCGTGACCTGCGGCTCCGCGGAGGCGGCGCCACCCTTGGCCTCGGAGCCGCCCGCCGCAGCGGACTCTCCGGTGGCCACCCGGCTGCGACCGTCGGGCTCGTTCGGTTTTCTCGTCTTGTCGTTCACGAGGTGAACGTCTCCTCGGGGCCAGGTGGGGTGGTGCCGGCTCGACGGGTAGCTGGGTCAGCTGGTGGGGCCGTTCAGCTGCCCGTCCTCCGCGTCGTCCTCCGCGTTGCGGGCGACCGCCAGCAGGGTGGCGCTCTCGCCGAGATTCATCAGGCGCACCCCCTTCGTCTGGCGACCGGCCTTGCGAACCTCGCGGGCCGACGTGCGGATCACCCCTCCGGTCGAGGTGATCGCGTACAGCTCGTCGTCGATACCGACGATGAGCGCGCCAACCAGAGTGCCACGGCGGCGGTCGTACTGAAGCGT
>DASSDE010000739.1:0-2110 GCA_035697365.1 Kribbella sp.
ACGGCGTGCATCGCGGCGATCGCGGTGTCGTACAGGCCGGTGCCGCCGCCCGGGATCGGGTGCTGGGCGGTCAGCTGGCCGATGATCTTGGCACGCTGGTTCTTCGACAGCGGTGCGATCGGGACCAGCGGCGTGTAGTCGGCGCCGTCCTTGCCGATCTTCGTCGAGAACGTCCACAGGCCGAGCTGCGCGGTGTCGGGGAACAGGTTGAGGCCGCCCGCTGCCGCCTCGACGGTGAGCTGCCAGCGGGTCTTCTTGCCGACCGTCTCCGCCATCGATCCGGAGACGTCGATGACCGCGAGCGAGTGCGCGGACAGCGAGAGCCGGGTCCAGTTCTGCAGCGCGGTGTTGACCGCCTGGCTGTTCGGCTTGGTCAACTGGGTGATGTCGCCGACGCCGCGGCCGCCGCTCAGCGGGGTGAGCGTGGTGTCGCGGAAGCCGGCGTCGTCGCGGGCCTGTGCGGAGCTGTCGGTGAGCAGTTCGCTGGCCAGCGCCTGGGCGGCGTCGTTCGCCTGCTCGGTCTCGGACTTCGCGGTGACCACGATCGGGTAGTCGAGCAGCAGTGTGCCGGTGGCCGGCTGGACGGCATTGAGCTGCGCGTCCGGGTGCTCTTCCTGGTACTTGACGAAGCTCTGCTCGGAGGCCGGTACGACGATCTTGCTGCCGGCCTGGTCGGCACGGCCGAAGAGTGCGTTCACGTCGTTGTACGGCTTGGCCAGCGACCCGAGTTTCTGAGCGAGCTGGACGACGACCGCCGACACCTGACCGTCCGACGCGGACGTCTTCTGCCGTTCCATCTGGATGGCGAGCAGCGTGAGCGCCCCGGGCGACGTGTTCAGCGGATCCAGCAACGCGGGCTCGGAGGCACCGAGCAGCCGGAGCCACGTAGAGGTGTCACCGAAGTTCCCGTTACGGCCCACCAGGACCATGGGAGAGGTGGCGATCGAGGGGACCGCGACGTTCGGCACGGTCTCGCCGTCGTCTGCCTGGGCGACCCAGAGCGAGGAGTCCGGCACCCAGAGGTCGGGCCGGGTGTCGCTGCCGTGCGCGACGTCCCGTGCGACCTGCGCCGACTGCGCCGCGCTGATGGTGACCTGGTAGCAAGCGTTGCCGTCCTTGCCGCCCTTGGCGGCCAGCGACTTGGCGGCCGCCTCGAGCGGTGCCTGCATCTCGGGCGTGGTGGCCAGCCGGACCTGGGTCGGGTCGGAGCAGGCCTTCCCGCCGCCGAGGAACCCGTCGGCGCCCGACTCGGATCCGAAGGAACGGACCACAAAGACCGCGCCGAGCGTGAGCACCAAGATCCCGACAGCGGTGAGGTACACCGTGCGCCGGTTGTTGTTGCTGCTACCGCGCGTCACCGCAGAGGAATGTTTTCCCATCGCGGCACGTCCCTCCCTCCCAGAGAGCTGACTGCGCGCGCAGATTACCCGGTTTCTGCACGTCGCGGCGAAGGCCCGGGACGGTCGTGACACACCCGTCGGTGAACCGGGACCCGCCGCTGAGTACGGCTCTTTCACAGGAACCCTGAAAAACTCACCGTCCGTGCCGGTAACACTGCGGTCCGCTGAGATCCAGCTGTGACCCAAATCACAGCGGAAGTTTGCTCAAGCGACCGTTCCATGGACCAGGTCCGTGAAACGGTCGGAGGTTCCCACCGAAGTACGTCCTGACAAGGTTGTCTTCTTACCTCCGGTGTCAGAGACCGAGGTCGCGTCGGAGCTTGGCGACGTGCCCGGTCGCCTTCACGTTGTACTGCGCGACCGCGACCTTCCCGTCCGGGTCGACGACGAACGTGGAGCGGATCACGCCGGTCACCTTCTTCCCGTACATCGTCTTCTCGCCGAAGGCGCCGTACGCGGTCAGTACTTCCTTGTCCGGGTCGCTGAGCAGCGGGAACGTCACGCCGTCACGCTCCCGGAACTTCGCCAGCTTGGCCGGCTTGTCGGGGGAGATGCCCAGTACCGCGTAGCCGGCGGCCTGCAGCGAGTCGAGCGAGTCGCGGAAGTCGCAGGCCTGCTTCGTGCAGCCCGGCGTCATCGCGGCCGGGTAGAAGTAGACGATCACGTTCTTGCCGCGCAGGTCCGCGAGCGCCACGTCGTTGCCGTCGGCA
>DASSDE010000740.1:0-4640 GCA_035697365.1 Kribbella sp.
CGACCTGCGGCTCGGGTTCCTCGGGCAGAGCGACGACCTCGACCCGGAGCAGACCGTGCTGCACGCGGTCCTCGGCGACGTCGAGACCTACACCTGGGCGGCGGACCCGCGGGCACGCTCGGTGATGGAGCACCTGCTCGGTGAGGTCGACCATCAGGCGCTGGTCGGCAGCCTCAGCGGTGGTGAACGCCGCCGTGCGTCGCTCGCCCGGCTGCTGCTGACCGAGGTCGACCTGCTGATCCTCGACGAGCCCACCAACCACCTCGACATCGAGGCGGTCAGCTGGCTGGCCGAGCACGTCGTGGACCGCGCGGGCGCGCTGATCGTGGTCACCCACGACCGGTGGTTCCTGGACGCGGTCTGCACGGACACGTGGGAGGTACAGGGCGGCCGCATCACGTCGTACGACGGTGGGTACGCCGCCTACGTACTGGCGAAGGCCGAGCGGACCCGTTCCGCCCAGGTCAGCGAGGAGAAGCGCCAGAACCTCCTGCGCAAGGAGCTGGCCTGGCTGCGCCGCGGCGCACCGGCCCGAACGAGCAAGCCCAAGTTCCGTATCGACGCCGCGAACGCCCTGATCGAGAACGAGCCGCCGCCGCGGGACAAGCTCGCGCTCTCCCAGCTTGCGACGTCGCGGCTCGGCAAGGACGTGTTCGACGTCGAGGACGTCAGCCTGAGCTTCGGCCCGCGAACGATGCTCGACCATGTGACGTTCCGGCTCGGCCCGGCGGACCGGATCGGGCTGCTCGGCCCGAACGGGGCCGGCAAGACCACGTTCCTCCGGGTCCTCACCGGGCAGCTCGCACCGGATCACGGCCTGGTGAAGCAGGGCAAGACGGTCCGGGTGGCGAACCTGTCGCAGACCCTCGACGAGATCGACGGCAGCCTCACGGTGCTCGACCACATCACGTCGATCCGGCGGACCGCGGCGCTCGCCGGGCGCGGCGGTGAGCTGACGTCGTCGCAGTTGCTCGAGCGGTTCGGGTTCACCGGCGACAAGCTGACCACCCGGATCTCGGACCTGTCCGGTGGCGAGCGGCGCCGGCTGCAGCTGCTGCGGATCCTGCTCGACGAGCCGAACGTACTGATCCTCGACGAGCCGACCAACGACCTGGACGTCGAGACGCTGACCGTCCTCGAGGACTTCCTGGACAGCTGGCCCGGCGTGGTCGTCACGGTCACCCACGACCGGTACTTCCTGGAGCGGGTCAGCGACATGGTTTACGCAATCATGGGCGACGGCCGGGTCCGGCATCTGCCGCGCGGTGTCGAACAGTATCTCGACGAACTCGCCGCCGGAATTCCGCGGCGGCCGGCGTCCAATGCATTGACGCCGGCAGCGGTTGTGCCCGCGGATATGCCGGCCGCGGAAAACGGCCAAGTGGTTGAACGTGGGACGGCTGACTCGGCAGTGGCCCGCGCGGCCAAAAAGGAGCTGAACCGGATCGAGCGGCAGCTCTCGAAGCTCACCCAGACCGAGACGAAACTGCACGACCAGTTGGCCGCCAGTGCGAGCGATTACGGGCGGCTCGCCGAGCTGGATGCCGAGCTGCGCAAGCTCGCGGACGAACGCGGTGAGCTGGAGACCGCCTGGTTCGAGGCCGCAGAACGCGCCGAGTAGCTGCGGGGATTTCTGGGGCTTTCCGCAGGGAGCGAGCCGCGGCGCCCCCTCCGATCCCCTGTGATTCGGAGGGGTACGCCGAGCTCTTGGGTGAGCGGGCCCTGTGCCGGCCGGCGTTGTTCGGGCCCCGAGCCCCGGACACCGCACGGCCACCTTTCGGCGGACCACCTCTTGCCGCCGAAGTCACCTTGTTTTGACATTTTGTAGTCGTTCAGCCACCGACGGTGATGACCCTAGTAGGGGTGTAGACCGGTGTCGATGGCTCTCGGCTACAGCAGTCTCTCGATCTCGTTGCAACTAGCAACGACCGAAACAGGCTCGAAGTGACGGGTGGTCTTTTCGGATAATTCCGGCGCAATTCCGCAGGACTTTGTCCGGACCACCAATCCGCTTTGTTCGGGTCAGTGTTTTTCGAGGTCGAACGGGCGGACCAGTTCGCGCAGTACGCGGGCGATCTTCTGCTGGTCGCGCTCGCCGATGCCGCCGAGCAACGTGCGCTCATGGGTGAGCAGGTCGGCCATCGCGGCGTCGACCTTGTCGCGCCCGGCGGGGGTCAGTTGGACCAGTACGCCGCGGCGATCGTGCGGATCGGGGAGTCGCTCGACCAGGCCGCGCGCCGTCAGCCGGTCGACCCGGTTCGTCATCGTGCCGGACGTGACGAGGGTTTCCTTCAGCAGCTTGCCGGGCGACAACTGGTACGGCGCGCCGGCGCGCCGCAGTGCGGCGAGCACGTCGAACTCCCAGGACTCGAGCCCGTGGGCGTCGAACGCCTGGCTGCGGGCGCGATCCAGGTGCCGCGCGAGCCGGCTGACCCGGGACAGCACCTCCATCGGGGCCACGTCGAGGTCGGGGCGCTCCCGCCGCCAGGCCTCGATCAGCCGATCGACCTCGTCCTCCATGAACTCGAGAGTACCGATCAAGACTCTTGACATCAAGACATCTGGGCGAGCTAGAGTATCTCGACGTCAAGATAAAATTCCTGGGAGGTGCAGTTCGATGCGCAGGTCACCGGTGTGGAGTCCCGAGCAGTACGGCACGTACGCCGACGAGCGGGCGCGGCCGTTCCGCGACCTGGTCGAGCGGGTCCGGGCCACCGACGTACGGACCGTGGTCGATCTCGGATGCGGTCCGGGTGCCCTGACCGCGTCGCTCCGCGACGTCTGGCCGGAGGCGACCATCCGCGGGATCGACAGCTCGCCGCAGATGCTCGAGGCGGCTGCGCCGTACGCGGACGACCAGCTGAGCTTCGAGCTCGGCGACGTCCGGGAGTGGACCGACACGGACCTCGACGTCATCGTCACCAATGCGACGTTGCAATGGGTTCCTGACCAGGTCGAGCTGCTCCCCGGGTTCGTCCGGGCGCTGCGGCCGGGTGGGTGGCTGGCGATCCAGATCCCCGGCAACGGAGACGCTCCGTCGCACGCGATCCTGCGCGAGCTCGCCGGGACGCCGCCGTACGCCGAGTACGCGAAGGACGCGTCGCTGCGTCCGGACGTACCGGGGCCGGCTGAGTTCGTCGACGTACTCAGTGCGGAAGGGTGTGTCGTGGACGCGTGGGAGACGACGTACTTCCACGTGCTGTCCGGCGACAACGCCGTCCTGGAATGGGTGAAGGGGACCGGTGCGCGGCCGGTGCTGCAGTCACTGCCGGACGAGCTGCGCACGCAGTTCGAGGCGGAGTACGGTGCGCGGCTCGCGGAGGCGTACCCGCAGAAGGACTACGGGACGCTGCTGCCGTTCCGGCGGATCTTTGCCGTTGCGCAGAAGGCGGGATGAGGATGCGACTCGATCATGTGCAGGTGTCGTGCCCGCCCGGCGGCGAGGACGTGGCGCGGGCCTTCTACCGCGACGCGCTCGGGATGACCGAGGTGGACAAGCCGGAGCTGTTGAAGCCTCGCGGCGGGTGCTGGTTCACGGCCGGCGCCGCCGAGATCCATGTCGGCGTCGAGCAGGACTTCAGCCCCGCGAAGAAGGCTCATCCAGCGCTTGCAGTTGAGGATCTGGACGGTCTGGCGGCCCGGCTGGAAGGGCTCGGCTATCCGGTGACCTGGGACAACGAGACGATCCCTGGCCGGCGGCGGTTCCACACCGCCGACGGCCACGGCAATCGCGTGGAGATCGTGTAACAGAGCGGCTCGCCCGGCCCCCTCCAGCCGGGCGAGCCGCTGGCTCATTCGGTCGCCAACGCGCCGGCCGGGGCGACCTTCGCCGCGCGGCGGGCGGGCAGCACCGAGGCGAGCAGACCGGCCACCGCGGCGATCGCTGCGATCGCGATCAGCAGCGTCCCGGGTACGGCGTACTCGACACCGCCGTCGACCGTCTGACCGCCCATCAACGCGCTCGTCCCGGTCCAGCCGTACAGCAGCCCGAGCAGGATTCCGAGACCGGCCGCGACCAGCGCCATCATGAGCGACTCGAAGGCGAGCATCCGGCGCAGCTGGCGGCGGGACAGCCCCATCGCCCGCAGCAGCGCGTTCTCGCGCGTCCGCTCCAGTACGGACAGGCTGAGCGTGTTGCCGACGCCGACCAGCGCGATCAGCACCGAGACCCCGAGCAGCCCGATCCCGACGATCAGCAAGACGTCGAAGACCTTCGTGTACGACGACCGCTCGGCGAGCCCGCCGTCGACGCCGAGGTTCTGCACGCTCGGGATCGACTGCTCGACCGCGTCGATCACGTCCGGGGCGTCGGCCTTCGGATCGGACGCCAGCCAGTACCCGCTCACCGCCGCGTTCGGCGCCAGCTTCGCGAGGTCGGTCGAGGTGATCGTGATCGGGTCCAGCCCGATCGACAGCCGGACCGTCAGCGTGAGCTTGTGCTGCCCGGACACGATCGTGATCGGCTTCCCTTCCTCCAGGTCCAGCCCGCGCATCGTCGGATAGGTGACCAGCGCCGTCCCCGGCGTCACCTGTCCGGCCAGCTTCTCGTTGTGAATCACCGAAGCAGCCTTGCTCGCGTCCACTCCGGTGACGGACAGGTCCTGACCGCCGGTCTTCACGTCCACCGTGCTGACCGGGAC
>DASSDE010000741.1:0-2915 GCA_035697365.1 Kribbella sp.
CTGTGGCCGCCGTCGCAGCCGACCAGCCACTGCGCCGTGATGGTCTCGGCCTCACCGTCCTTGAGGACCACCGCGGTCACGCCGTCGTCCGACTGCTCGAAGCTGCTGAGCGTCGTACCGAACTCGACCGCGCCGCCGAACTCCGCCAGCCGCAGCCGCAGCGCCTCCTCGATCCGCCATTCGGGGGTGATCAGACTCGCCGGGTACGGGATGTCGGGGCGATCCCCGAGCGTGTCGGTGCCGCTCACCCGCACTTGACCGTCGGGGCCGGTCGACCGGATCGGCATCGCGAGCCGCCCGTTGGCGATCACGCGATCGACGACGCCGAGGTCGTCGAACACCTCGAGGGTACGGGGCTGGATGCCCTTGCCGCGGGAGCCGGGCTGCGGGCCGGGCGCGGCCTCGATCAGCCGGAACGGCACGCCGCGGCGCGCCAGCTCACAGGCCAGCGTCAGCCCGGTCGGCCCGGCGCCGGCGATCAGTACCTGCTCGGTCATCGTCTCAACTCCCGGTAAGAAAGGGATCCATTTCTCAACAGCGTACGACCGGTTGCTAAGAAAGGAAAGCCTTTCTATCGTGGGAGCGTGCAGAACGAACCCGTCCGCCGGCGCCGGCACGGCCAGGAGCTCGAGGCAGCGCTCCTCGCCGCCGGATGGGACGAGCTGACCGAGACCGGCTATGCACGTCTGACCATGGAGTCGGTCGCGGTCCGCGCCCGGACCAGCGAGGCCGTGCTGTACCGCCGCTGGGCGAACAAGGATCAGCTCGTACTCGCCGTGATTCAGCGCCACCGCGACCTCAACCCGATCGAAGTGCCTGACACCGGCGCGTTGCGTACCGACCTGCTTGCTCGGCTCACGGCTGTTGGGGAGGCGCTGGCCGGGTTCTTCGCCATCGCCGCGGGTGCGGCGTTCTCGGGGCTGCTGGCCGGGACCGGGCTGACTCCTGCGCAGGCCCGCGACCAGGTCATGGGCGACCAGCTACTCCCGCATCGGCGGGCCATCTACCAGCGTGCCCACGAGCGCGGCGAGATCGACCTGGAGCGGATCCCGGCCGCGGTCCTCGACCTGCCGTTCGATCTCGTCCGCCACGACCTGCTCATGGACCTCGAGGCGCCGTCACCCGAACGCATCCGGTCGATCGTCGACGAGCTGTTCCTGCCCCTCGTACGGAGCTACGGGTTCGGGCTCCAGCGGTAGGCGCCCGGCAGGAGATCGGTGGCCTGGATCGAGCCGGGGCCGTCGGCCGACGGGAGGATGACACGGATCCCCGGGTGGTAGTCGACGAGGATCTGGCGATCCCGGCCGCACGGTCCGCAGACGCCGCGTCCTTCGTTGCCGACGGCCACGATCGTGGTGAGTTCACGGGCGCCCTCGGCGCGGGCGCGGCCGAGGGCGACGAGCTCGGCGCACGGTCCGCCGGTGAAGTGGTACAGGTTGATGCCCGCGTACATCCGGCCGTCGATACCGCGGACCGCGGCGCCCATCGTGTGGACGCCGTCGGCTCCGTCGGTGTTCGTGTCGACCGTTCGGCGGGCGAGCTCGATCAACTCGCGGTCGTCGTCGGTCAGCGGCCTCAATGCGAGGCTCATCCGGTGATCCGCTTGAGCTCGGCCTCGGTGACCGTCCGGACCGTCTTGATCTCGGCGGCCGGGTCGGCGCCGCTGCGGATGATCTTGTTCAGCGCGTCGGAGTACGCGGAGCTCGCCTTCGGTGACCAGAGCATCGGGTTCTGCGGGCGGCCGCTGTCGTTGAGCAGCTTGACCGCGTCCGCGGCCGGGCCGGACTTGAGCTTGTCCGCCTTCGCGGACAGGCTCTTGCGGGCCGGTAGGTGGAAGCCGTACGACTGCGCGAAGTCGAGCTGGTCGTCGGTCTGGTCCACCCACAGCCACTTGACGAACTTCTTCGCGGCGTCGAGGTTCTTCGACTTGGCGTTCACGGCCGCGCCGTACGCTCCGACCGGGACACTCGGGTCACCGGTGGTGGCGTTCAGCTTCGGCCAGGGCAGTACGCCGTAGTCGCCGGGCAGCGCCTTCTCGATCACCGGCAGCGTCCACAGGCCGGTGAACTGGATCGCGGTCAGGCCCTGCGTGAACGCGGACGGGTCGGACCAGTCGGTCGGGGCCCCGAGCAACAGCACCTTCGCGGCCCAGAACTCGTGGAGCTTGCGCAGCGACTCGAACGCGGCCGGGTCGTCGAACCCGAACTGGTTGTCCTTGGTCAGGTAGTCGACGCCGGCCGACCAGAGCGCCGGGCCGCCGAGCACGCCGACCCCGCCGTCGTTGCCGACGAACAGGCCCTTGACCTTGTCGGTGGTCAGCTTCTTGGCCGCGGCGAGCAGCTCGTCGACGGTCTGCGGAGGCTGGACGCCGGCCGCGCTCAGCAGGCTCTTGCGGTACACGAGCAGCTGCATGTCGATCACCTGCGGGATCGCGTACAGCTTGCCGTCGTACGACATCCGCTCGAGCAGGCCCGCGTTGAAGTCGCTCTTCGCGTCACCGAGCAGATCGGTCAGCTCCACGACCTGCTTGGCCTTCACCATGTCGATCGTCGGGCCGTTCGGGTACTCGAACACGTCCGGACCCTGATCGGTCAGCAGCGCGGCCGCGGCCTTCTTCTCGTAGTCGCCCGGCGACCACTGGATCGTCACCGTCGCGTCCGGGTACGCCTTCGCGTACTTCTCCACGGCCTGCTGCGTGCCTGCCTCGCCGTACTGGTGGTACCACTGCTGCAGCGCAGGCTTCGAGCCGCCCGACCCACCGGACGACGGGCGCCCCGAGTTCGAGCCGCAGCCGGCCACCGCCATCGCCGACAGTCCGGCGCCGATCCCCAGCAACCGCCGCCGCGTCATCCCACTCATTGCCGCCTCCGTCCGCGCAGTCCCACAGCCTGCGCACAGACCACCGACCCTACGAC
>DASSDE010000742.1:0-11573 GCA_035697365.1 Kribbella sp.
GAAGCGGCGCCGGCTCAGGCCTTGAGCGCGCCGGCGGTCAGGCCGGAGACGATCTTCCGGTTGAAGAGCATGAACATGATCAGCGGCGGGATCGTGATCAGCAGGATGTCCATGAACAGCAGGTTGTACTGCGTCGTGTACTGACTGGAGAAGTTGTAGAGCGTCAGCTGGACGGTCGCGTTCTTGTCGCCGGGCAGGAAGTACAACGGGTTCACGAAGTCGTTGAACACGTTCACCGACTGCACCACGACGACGGTCACGATCACCGATCTGAGCAGCGGGAACACCACCCGGAAGAACAGCTTCAGCGGTCCGGCGCCGTCGATGATCGCGGCCTCGTCCAGCTCCCGCGGGATGGTCGCGACGAACGCCCGGAACAGCAGGATGCAGAACGACAGCCCGAAGGCGATCTCGATCAGGATCAGCCCCGGCATGGTCCGGAACAGCCCGAACTTCTGCAGCACCCAGATCGTCGGTACGACGGCCGGCGGGATGATCAGCCCGGCCAGCACCAGGAAGTTGATGAACGGGTTCCACCGGCTCCGCCGCCGCTGCAGCACGAACCCGGCCATCGCCGCGAGCACCACCATGCCGGTGACGCTGACCACGGTCAGGATCGTGGAGTTGATGAACGCGATCACCAGCATGAAGTCGCGGGCCTTGACGACCTCGACGAAGTTCTGCACGAACCGGAACTGGTGCGGCCAGGCGAAGCTCAGGTCCGCGGACTGCGTGCGGTCCTTGACCGCGGTCAGCACGATGAACGCGAACGGGATGATGAACACCACCACCGACACCACGATCGCCACCGTGCTCAAGATCCATTTCCGCCCCGGCCGGTGACTGACCAACTCCGCCGTACTCACAGGTCGACCTCCTTGCGGTTCAGGAACCACGACAGCGGCAGGACGATCGCGGTGACGACCACGAACAGCACCACGTTGCCCGCCGTGGACAGGCCGTAGAACCCGGCCTGGTACTGCTTGTAGATCACTGACGCGATCACGTCCGAGGTGAATCCTGGTCCGCCGCGGGTCATCGCCCAGATCAGGTCGAAGGACCGCAGCCCGCCGATCAGCGACAAGATGATGACGGTCACGGTGGCGGGCCGGGACAGCGGCAGCACGATCCGCCGGAACTGCTGCCAGGACCCGGCCCCGTCCACCCGGGCCGCCTCGATGTACTCCCGCGGGATCGACACGATGCCGGCGATGTAGATCAAGGTGGCGAGGCCGACGCCCTTCCAGACGTCGACCGCGGCCACCGACAGCAGCGCCCATTTCGGGTCGGTCAGCCAGCCGGGACCGTCGATCCCGAGCACCGCGAGCGACTGGTTGATCAGACCCTTCTCGGGGTTCATCAAGACGGTGAAGGTCAGCCCGACGCCGATCGTGGAGACCAGTACCGGGAAGAACACCACCGACCGGAGGTAGCCGCGGGCAATGATCTGGGACGTCAGCAGGACCGCGAGCAGCAGCCCGAGCACCACCTTCGACCCCGACGTGACGACCGCGTAGATCAGCGTGTTCGTGAACCCTTTGACCAGCTGCGGCTCGGCGAAGAACAGCTTGAAGTTGTCCAGCCCGATGAACTTCGACTCGAACAGGCTCCAGCGGGTCAGGCTGAAGTACAGCGAGGCGAACGTCGGGACGAGGAACAGGACACCGTAGATGACCGCGGTCGGCAGGTAGAACCAGTTCGAGTACGGCCGGTAGACCTTGCTCCCGGTCTTCGACGCGACGGCTGTGGTTTGTTCCTGGGTGATCGAGACCGCCACCGACCTCACCAGCCTGCCAGGCCGAGCTGTTGGGCCTGCTTCTTCACGTCCTCGTCGTAACGCGCCGCGCCGTCCTTCGCCTTCCGGATCCCGGAGCCGACCTCGACCGTGATCTGCTCCAGCGACGGACCCTTGACCGGCGACAGGAACTCCAGCGCGAGGCTCGACGAACCGGGCTTGTCGAGGTACGGCTGCATGTCCTTGATCGCCCGCGGCACGTCGTCCCCGAGCTCACAGCCCTTCACCGCGTACGGACCGGTCGGCGCGCCGGCGGTGTTCTGCGACTTGCAGCCGTCCGGGCTGGCGACGAACGCGAGGAACTTCTTGGCCGCGTCCAGCTTGTCGCCGGTCGTGGTCTTCGGGATGTACAGCCCGCCCGGCGTCCACAGCGTCAGGCCGTTGGTGCTCGCGTCGTCTCCAGGCAGCGCGAACAGGCCGACGGTCTTGGCGGCGTCGGGGTAGGTCGCGACCATGTTCGCCACCACCCCGGACAGGATCGGGTAGTGCGCACCCTTGCCGGTGGCAAGCATCTTCAGGCCGTCGGGCAGCTTCGCGGACGCGAAGTCCTTGTTCTCGTAGCCGGCGTCGTGCACGGCCTCGGTGTGCTCGAAGCCCTTTACCGCGGCCGCCGACGTCGCGTACTTCGCCTGGTTCTTGGTGTACTTGTCGGCGAAGTCCGGTTCCTTGGCGGAGACGTTGTGGAAGTCGCCGAGCACGAACAGCTGCGACGTCCAGGTCTCGCCGTACGTCTGGATCACCGGGGCGACGCCGCCGGCCGCCTTGATCTTGGCGTTGTTCGCCATGAACTCGGCCCAGGTCTTCGGGATCTGCAGCCCGAGCTTGGTGTAGACGGGAATGCTGTAGAGCACCGCGCCGCCCTGGAACCCGCCGACCGGGGCGCCGTACACCTGGTTGTCGGCGGTCACGGTCTTCTTGAAGTTCTCGTCCAGGTCCTTGACGTACGGCTCGTCGTTGATCGACACCAGGTTCTTCTGCGGCGCGATCGCCTGGAACAGCGAGCCGGTGTTGTAGTTGAAGACCTCCGGCATGTCACCGGTCGACAGCCGGGTCTTGATGATGTTGTCGCCTTCGGTGCCACCCGGGCGGGTGTCCACCTTGACGGTGATGTTCGGGAACTTGCCGTGGAAGTCCTTGGCGAGCTGCTCGGCCTCCTTCACGTCCTGGTCCTGGTTCGTGGTCAGGTACGTGAGTTCGACCGAGCTCGCACCGCCGGAGTCGTCGCTGGAACCGAGACTGCCCGCGCTGCACGCGGCGAGGGTGAGAGAACAGACGGCCAGCAGTGCGAGACCGCTGGCTCCTGGGCGGAACCTCATCATGACCTCCAAGGGATGTTCTGCAACGGCAGCGGGGCGGTCGGGTGAGCAGGGCTAGTGGTGGAGAACTGCGCCGAGGGCGGCCTTCACGGCCTCCGGGTCCGGGGTGCTGTCCCGCGGGCCGAGTGCCTCGACGAGTCCGGCGGCGGACTGGTTCAGGTACGCCTTGAAGCGTCCTGCGAGCTCGGCATCGTCGGCGGCGAAGCCGGCGTCGGTGGCTGCGGTGGCGAGTGCCGACCAGGTCGGCAGGTCGTCGAGCAGTTGCCGTACGGACGCGTCAGCGGGCAGCTCGGGCGACTCCGCGTACGGGTCGGTGGTCGTCCACTCGTGCGTCCCGTGGCCGACCTCTACGGTCTCCCCACCGGGTACGTCGACCGTGGCGCGGGAACCGACCGGGACCGTGACGGTGAGCTGCACCTGACCGTCGGCGCGGGTCCAGGCGACCGACGCCTCGCCGTACGGCGTGAGGTGCCTGGCGGAAGCGTTGGTGAGCTGGTCGGTGAGCAGCGGCCGTACATCGATGCTCTTGTAACCGGGCTCCGCCGCCGCGAGGCCGGCGACGCGACGGTGCAGCCAGTCGGCGACCGCACCGAGGGCGTAGTGGTTGAACGACGTCATCTCGCCGGGATTGATGCTGCCGTCGGGCAGCATGCTGTCGTAGCGCTCCCAGACCGTCGTCGCTCCCATCGTCACTGCGTACAGCCAAGACGGGCAGCCTGTCTGTAGCAGAAGGCGATAGGCCAGGTCAGGATGTCCGGTATCGGCCAGCGCATCGGTCATCAAAGGCGTTCCGACGAATCCGGTACTGATCCGGAAGCCGGCGGTCCGGACCAGATCGGCCAGCCGCTCACCGGCCCGCTGCCGCTGGGCCTCGGTCGGCAGCAACGCCCACTGCAGGGCCAGTGCGTAGACCGTCGGTGCGTCACTCAGTACCCGGCCGCCGTCGGTCGTGTACTCGGCCGCGAACGCCTGCCGCACGCGGGCAGCGAGGTCGGCGTACTCGCGGGCCAGGTCGTCCTGACCGACGACCTCGGCGGCCTTGGCGACCACCTCGGCCGAGCGCGCGAGGTGCGCCGTCGCGATCACGTCGGCGTCGGCCTTGGCCAGCGCGGCGTTGTCCGGCGGCGCGGTCGGGTCGAGCCAGTCACCGAACTGGAAACCGCCGGACCAGAGCAGGTCGCTGCCGGCCAGGTCGGTCATCTTGTCGACCCAGGCCCGCATGCTCGGCAGTTGCCGCGCCAGGAGCCCAGCGTCGCCGGTGCGCTCGTAGATCACCCACGGCACGATCGTTGCCGCGTCACCCCAAGCTGCGGTGGCCGGCGCCTCGTTGCGGAGCACGTCCGGGATCACGAACGGGACCGACCCGTCCTTCTTCTGCTCGGCGGCGAGATCGGCGAGCCAGTTGGTGAGGAACCCGCTCGCGTCGAACAGGAAGTTCGCGCTCGGGGAGAAGACCTGGATGTCACCGGTCCAGCCCAGCCGCTCGTCGCGCTGCGGACAGTCGGTCGGTACGTCGACGAAGTTGCCGCGCATGCCCCACACCACGTTCTGGTGGAACTGGTTCAGCAGCTCGTGCGACGACTCGAACCAGCCGGTGCGCTGCAGGTCGCTGCCGATCACGACCGCCTCGAGGTCCTCCTTACGGAGCTCGGTCACGCCGTTCACCTCGGCGTACCGGAATCCGTGGAAGGTCAGCGGCGAGTCGAGGGTCACCTCGTCCGGACCGGCCAGGATGTAGGTGTCGGTGGCCTTGGCGGTCCGGAGCGGACGGACGCCGAGCTCGCCGTTCTCCAGGACCTCGGCGTGCCGCAGCACGATCTCGTCGCCGGCGTGCTGGCCGCGGACCTTGAGGCGGACGCGTCCGACCAGGTTCTGCCCGAAGTCGATGAGCGTCTTGCCGGACGGTGACGTGCTGATCTCCACTGCGGGCAGGATGTCGGTGATGCGTACCGGCGGGCCGTCCGGCGCGACGAGCAGCGAGAGGTCGGCGTCGAGGACGTCCACGGGCGCGGCTTCGCCGGGTTGCTTGCGCAGGTCGGTGGTCTGGCCGTCGTACAGGTCGTCGGCGAGGACGTTGCTCTCCCGGGACGTCCAGCTGTCGTCGCTGCCGAACGTGTGGACCTGGCCGTCCTCGGTGGTCACCTCGAGCTGGGCGAGGACGGCGAGCCGGTCGCCGTACACCTGGCTCTGGTCGCGGAAACCGATCCGGCCGCGGAACCACGCGTTGCCGAGCAGGAACTCCAGCTTGTTCTCACCAGGGCGAACGAGATCGGTCACGTCGTACGTCTGGTACCGCAGCCGGTACTGGTACGACGTCCAGCCGGGCGCGAGCTCCTCCGTGCCGACGCGCTCTCCGTTGAGCTCCGGGAGGTAGATGCCGTGTGCGGTGGCGTACAGGCGCGCCTTGACAATCCCGTCCGGGAGGTCAGCCGTACCGGCGACCAGTGGAGCGGGGGAGCCGTGCGGGTTGTCCCGCGGACTGACGAAGCGAGCGGTCCAGTCGTCCGGTGTGAGCAGGCCGGCCTCGACAACGGCGGGCTCGCTCCACTCGCTCCAGTCCTCGGCGCCGCGGACGCGGACGCGGACCTGCGCGGTCTCGCGTGAGGTGAGCGCGGCACCCGGCCATGGGACCAGGACCTGTTCAGGGGACTCGACGGTGTAGCTCTGGGTGGTGTCGCGGGCGATCTCGATCTCGTACGCCGTCTGCGCGTAGCCGGCGTCCGCGGCCGGGACCTGCCAGGAGATCCGGGGGCTTGCGGTGCCACCACCCAGAACGGGTGCGGCGCGGTGCTCGAAGCGGAGAGATGTGGGTGCGGCGAGTTCCGACATGAGACTCCAACCGAGTGAAACGATTCATTGGTTGCTCCGATCCTGCGACCGGGCGTCGCCGGCTACTAGCCCGATGTGCACTCGCCCTAGCACGATCTGCACCTCGGCTCGTATCGTGAAGCATGGTCGACGAGCCGGTGACGACCCGTGGAACGGTCCTGCACTTCATCGAGGGAACGGTCGTGCATGCGGGTACGCACGTGCACGAGAAGGCGCATCCGCTGCACACGCACAGCTTCTTCGAGCTGGCACTCGTCACCGGCGGTGAAGGCGTCCACCACAGCCTGGCGGGGCGCCAGCGGATCGGCGCGGGCGACGCGATCCTGCTCCGTCCGGGTGTCTGGCACGAGTACCTCGAGTGCGACGCGCTGGAGGTCTACAACTGCTGCTTCGCCGCCGACCTGGTCCGCCGCGAGCTCGCCTGGGCGCGCGAGGATCCGTTACTGGGCTACCTGTTGTGGACCGGACCGTTCTCCGCCGACCGCCGCGGAATGCTGGCAACGCATCTCGATCCGGCGACCCTCCAGGAGGCGATCGGTCACCTCGACGGACTGCGCCAGCTACGGAACCAGCCGTTGAGTCGCCATCGCGGCGAGGTGATCGGCTGGCTGTCGCTCTACCTGAGCTGTGTCGCGCGGACGGTGGCCGACCGGGACCAGCGCCGCGAGTACACCCACCCCGCGGTCGTCGACGCGATGCGGATGATGGAGGCCGAACCGGCGCGGCACTGGACGCTGACCGATCTGGCGGGCGAGCTGCATCTCGCACCGGGCTATCTGGTCCGGTTGTTCAAGTCGGTCACCGGGCTGCCGCCGATGGCGTACTTGTCACGGCATCGGGTCGAGCTCGCGGCCGACCGGCTGCTGCACACCGACCTGCCGATCAACCGGATCGGCGAGTCGGTCGGGTGGCCCGACCAGAACTACTTCGCCCGCCGATTCAAGTCCCACTACGGGCTGTCTGCGTCGATCTACCGACAACGTTTCAACGACCCGAGGCTGACGCCTTCCGGCCACTGACCAGCAGCTCCAGCCCGTCCAGGATCCGTTGCAACCCGTACTCCAGACCCTGGTTCTCGCTGCCGGCCGTCGTCCTCATCGCGGCCGCCAGATGCGGGAAGCGGGCCGCCTGGGTGCTCAGGATCTCGGCGAGTGACTGCTGCATGTCCTCCTCAGTGAGGCCGGTACTCAGGCCGGGATAGGTCGTGGACTGCTGCACGATGTTCCGTACGTGGCTGGTGATCACCAGGATCGAGTCCAGTTGCTCGCCGCCGCTCAACCCGGTGCCGGACAGGGAGCCGATGCCGCGCTCGATCCAGGCGAGCTCGTTCGGACCGAGCAGGCGGCGGCCGACTGTCGACAGCACCAGCCACGGGTGGCGCTGGAAGCCGTCGTACAGATCGACGGCCCAGGTGTGCAGTACGTCGCGCCACGGCCCGTCGGGCCGCTCGGGTGGACTGCCCATCGCCAGGTCGCTCATCACGGCGACCAGCTCGCTCTTGCCGGGGACGTACCGGTAGAGGGCCATCTTGGTGACCGGCAGCTCGCCGGCCACGCGCTGCATGGAGACCGCGTCGAGGCCCTCGGCGTCCGCGATCGAGATCGCGGCCTGCGCGATGGCGGCCAGCGTGATCGCGGGTTTGGGCCCGCGGCTCGGGGCCGGCTGGTTGCTCCAGAGGAGTTCGGTCATCCTTCGATCCTTCTCGAAATCGCTTGCACTGTGTCTACCATACACATTACTGTGTCCGGCAGACACAGTTACTTCGAAGGAGTTGAAAATGAAGGTTCTGGTTTCGGGTGCGAGCGTGGCGGGGCCGTCGGTGGCGCTCTGGCTCGGACGGGCGGGGCACGACGTGACGGTCGTCGAGATCGCCCCGGCGTTGCGGCAGGGCGGGTACGCGGTGGACTTCCGCGGGGAGGTGTTCACCACGGTCCTGGAGCGGATGGGCGTGCTGGAGGAGTTGCGTTCGCGGCAGACCGGTGGCAGCGCGATGCGGTTCGTCGACGAGTCGGGGCGCAAGCTGATGCGGCTGCCGGCTGAGTTCGCGGGTGGCGAGCTGGAGGTGCTGCGGGCCGACCTCTCCCGGGTGCTGTACGAGCACAGCTGCGCGCAGGCGACGTACCGGTTCGGTGACTCGATCGCTGCGCTGCACGAGCACGCCGACGGCGTGGACGCACGGTTCGAGAGTGGCATCGAGGAGACGTACGACCTGGTGATCGGTGCGGACGGGATGCATTCGATCGTCCGGCGGCTGGCGTGGCCGAAGGAGCGGGTGCGGGAGAAGCACCTCGGGTACTACGTCGCCGGCTGGGAGGTTCCGAACACGCGGGGGATCTCGGGGGACTCGTTGCTGTACAACGTGCCGGGCAAGCTCGCGAGTGTTGCTCCGGACACGCGGGACCCGAAGCTGGCGCAGACGCTGTTCGTGTTCAAGGCCCCGGTGCTGCAGTACAACCGGCGGGATCTCGCGCAGCAGAAGGACATCGTCCGGCAGTACTTCGAAGGCCTCGGCTGGTATGTGCCGGAGTTGCTCGAAGGGTTGCCGGCGGCAACCGAGTTGTACTTCGACTCGATCAGCCGGGTGCACGTGGATCGCTGGTCCACCAACCGGATCGTGCTGCTGGGCGACGCGGGGTACGGGGCGACGTTCGGTGCGCTCGGCACCGGTACGGCCGTGGTCGGTGCTTACGTACTGGCGGCTGAGCTGTCCCGGACGCCGGATCTGCGCACCGCATTCGACCGGTACGAGGCACGGTTGCGCAAGTCGACGTCGACCACCCAGGACGGAGCCCGTGCAGGTACGTTCATGGCGCCGGCGACCCGGTTCGGGATCACGGCGCGGAACAAGATTCTCGACCGGCCGTTCTTCCTGAAGCAGATGCTGAAGCTGGCGCAGAACATGAGCGAGCTGGTCGAACTGCCGCCGTACTCAGTCAAGGAGGGGCAGTTTGTGCAGGAATGACTCCCACCCGTCCGGCAGCCAGCCGGGCACGCCCAGCAGCGCGAAGTAGAGCCAGATACCGACGAGCACGCAGAGGAACAGTGCGAGAGTCCCGAGCGCCTTCAGCCAGGCGGGCTGTTTGCCGGTCCAGGCAGTGAGTGCCTTCACCCACTCCTTGACCCGGTACAGCAGTCGCTGGGCCCACTCGAACTCGCTGGCCAGCACGGCCAGGCCCGCGATGAACAGCGGGATGCCGCCCGGCCCCGGCAGCCAGCCGGTGAGCGGTGCGGCGATGATGAGCAGACCACCGAGCACGCCCACGCCGATCCGGTAGAGGAGCAGCTTGCGGGGGTTCTCCCGGATCCGCCGCCGCCACTCCCAGCGGTCGTCCGCAGCATCGAGCGTGATGTTGTCATCCGTGCGGTCGGGACTCTGTTTCTCGGCCACGCCCCCAGACTACCTATGCGCCGGATTCAGGTTGTCCGAGCACGTGACAATCGGTCGCGATCCCTTCACACTGGCGTCACTTGTCGGAGCCTGACCAGCACATTTCGTGACTGGCGAGTCTCTGAACCAGGTGCGCGAAGCCAGGGGGGCTAGGCGTGATCCGAGTCGTGCTCGGGCATCACGGAGCGCTGGTGCGCGGGGCGCTGGCGACTGTGCTGTCGCAAGATGCAGAGGTGGAAGTGCCGGCCCAGATCGGCAGGGCCGCTGACGTGCGGAAGGCGGTGGCGCGAACGAAGCCTCAGGTGGTCGTGCTCGACTCCGACCTGGCCGGCGAGCTGACTGCCACGGAGCTTTCCCGATGGCTGCCCGACGCGGGCATGCTGATCCTGATCGACCGCGACGCGGTGAGTCCCGCCTGTCTGGAGCTCGCACGATCGGCACCACATGTCGGGTTCATCGCGACAGACGCCTCACCGGCGGACCTGCTCGAGGCCGTACGCAGTGTCGCGGACGGCATACCGGTGATCGATCCCATGGTCGCGCTCGCAGCTCTGCGGGCGGTGCGCAATCCGCTCACCGCACGGGAGGGCGAGGTACTGCGGCTGGTGTCGACCGGGGCGACCGCCCAGGAGATCGCTCACAAGCTGAATCTGAGCAGCGGTACGGTCCGCAATTACCTCTCGCACATCCTGACCAAGATCGGCGCCCGAAGCCGGATCGAGGCTGTCCTGAAGGCTCAGGACGCCGGCTGGATCTGATCCTGCTCGCTGTCCGGTGGCGGTTGCCAGTACCCGAGGAGGTCGCGATAGAGCGGCGACGTACGGAGCAAAGTGGTGTGCAGGCCGACGGACGCGTCGTCGCCGTCCAGGACCAGGATGCGCCGGGCGCGCAAGGCCGAACTGATCCGGTGCGCGACCACGACCAGCGTTCCCGGTCGGGCCGCGAACGCTTCTTCGGCACGTCGTTCGGCCTCGGGGTCAAGATGACAGGTCGCTTCGTCGAGGACGGCGAGCGGCGCCGGCGACAGGTACGCCCTGGCCAGCGCGATCAGCTGGCGCTCTCCCGCGGACAGGTGCGCCGGGCGGAGCGTGGCGCGGGTCCCGCCGAGCCTGGCCACCAAGG
This sequence comes from Kribbella sp., assembly GCA_035697365.1. Taxonomy (GTDB): domain Bacteria; phylum Actinomycetota; class Actinomycetes; order Propionibacteriales; family Kribbellaceae; genus Kribbella. The sequence continues at coordinate 10,451 of DASSDE010000742.1, forward strand.
CGCCGGCGCCGACGGCCTCGATGGCGCGTTCGAGCTCTTCCGCGGTCGCATCGGGGGCGAGATAGCTGACGTTGTCGGCCACGGTCCCCGAGAAGACATAGGCCTCCTGGGGGATCAGAACCCGGTACCGGGCCAGCAGGTCGGGGGACAGTTGCCCGGGCCGAACGCGACCGATGGTCACCTGCCCGCCGGTCGGTTCCAGCAGGCCGCAGACGAGACCGGCAAGCGTCGACTTGCCGATGCCGCTCGGACCCACAACGGCGAGGTGATCGCCCTCCGGCACCACCAGATCGAGTTCGTGCAGGACGGGCTTCGCGTGCGTGCCGTACGCGAAGGACAGTTTGTGCAGCCTGGTCTGGTGACCGCGCGGTACGGCCTGCACAGAGGGCTGGTCGGCGGGCGGGCCGCTGTCGAGGATGCGGCCGAGCGTGACGACGTACCGAAGACCGCTGTCGCCGAGGGCGGACATGACGGTGTTCAGCGCCGGCTGGAGGCCAAGCAGGACATAGGTGAGGCCGCCGAGCAGGGTTCCCGTGGTCACGCCGCGACCGACCAGCCAGGGACCGGCGGCCAGCAGGATCAGGAGCGGCAGCCAGCCACCGACGGCGAAGCAGAGGGTTCGCAGGGCGGCGACCTTGGCCAGTGCACGCTCGGCGGCGGCGTGCGCCTCGATCGGTTCCCCGACCAGTTCCGCGGCGAAGTCCTCGGCGCCGGCGGCGGTGATGTCGCGTACGCCGGCGAACGCGGTACCTGCGGACGTCGTCAGCTCCTCGTCGGCCGACAGGGACGCCTCGACCTGGTGCGCCGCCTTGCCGAGGATTCCGAGGGAGGCGGCGAAGCCGAGCAGGAACGGCGGTACGACGAGCAGCGCGATGATCGGGGCCAGCGACAGCAGGCCGCTCGCGACGCCGGCCACGGTGATCGCGAAGCTGCGGATCACGAGGATGAGTCCCGCATAGGTGTCCCGGACGATCTCGACCTGCCGGTTCAGCCGCGACACGGCTCCATCGGTACGCTGACCAGCCGCACCGCGACGCAGGGCACCGCCGACCACGAGCCGGACCAGCTCGTCCCGGAAGGGTTCGACCAGGTCGCCGAGCCGGTGGTAGGTCTGGCGGGCACC
>DASSDE010000743.1:0-5625 GCA_035697365.1 Kribbella sp.
CCGGCTGTCGACGACCGAGATCGAGTCCGCGCTGGTCTCGCACCCGAAGGTCGCCGAGGCGGCGGTCGTCGGCGCGTCCGACCCGACCACCGGTCAGGCGATCGCCGCGTTCGTGATCCTGCGCTCGGAGGCCGGTGACGGTGGTCCGGACGTGGTGCAGGAACTGCGCAACCACGTCGCGAAGGAGATCGGCCCGATCGCGAAGCCGCGGCAGATCATGGTCGTCTCGGAGCTTCCGAAGACCCGCTCCGGCAAGATCATGCGCCGCCTGCTCCGCGACGTCGCCGAGAACCGCGAGGTCGGCGACGTCACCACCCTCGCCGACTCGACCGTGATGGACCTGATCAAGTCCAACCTGGAGTCCGGCAAGTCCGACGAGGACTGACCAAAGCTCCACAACAGCAGGCCTCCGGCGTTCGCGCCGGGGGCCTGCTGTTTTCACAGAAAGGACGGCAGTCGCTCCAGCGCGACGACCTCGGGCGGTGGAAATGCTGCCGACGGACCGTTAGGACCTTCTTCAGGTCGGCGCAGGTAGCGGTGCACGAACTCCTGGGTCTTGGTCAGTACGTCGGCGCACTGCGCGGCCGTGATCTTCCCCGCGCTCAGCCCGTCGGCCAGTTCGTCCAGGTCGAGGATCTGGTACCTGTCCAGCGCAGGCGGGATCAGGAAGTCGACGTACAGATCACGCACCACCAGCCCGTCGCCGGTCTCGTCGACCTCCACCAGATCGACGTACCACCACCCCTCCACCGCACCCTCGAACACCACCGGCTTGGTCAGCTGCACCCCTTCCCCCAACAGCAGATAGCACCGATCGACAGTAGGCCGCCCAGCGACCTGATATCGCGGCAAGATCCGCACGTCGTAGCCGACAACGTCTCCCGCGCGCCGGCCCGCACACCACTGCCCACTCCGGTGAAAAACTCGAACGTCCTTCATGGCGTGAGGTTACAAGGGGTGGACCCTTGGGGGTTCTACTGTCGGGGCGTGACCAGCGTGATGACGGCGGTTGTGGCGATCGTGCATGCTGGGCTGGCGGCCGCTTGGGTAGGCGGGATGGCGTACTCGCTGTTCGTGGTGCAGCCGAAGCTGAAGAAGTACTTCGCGGCCGACCGGGACAGCCGCGAGGCGCTCACCACCGTGATTGCCGCAGGCAACCGTTGGAAGGTCGTCGGGCTGATCGGCGTGATCGCCCTCAGCGGCGTGGTCCTGTTGTTGCTGAACCACGACCACTGGCAACTCCATGCCGTCAAGGGGCTGCTGCTCCTGATCGCGACCGGCATCTTCTGGTACGTCTCCTGGCGCCATTGGCCGCAGCGCGTCTTCGCCACCGCGGTCGAGCTCCCCGTCCTGCAGCGCCGGCTCGTCCTGCTCGCGTCCACGATGCTCGGACTGGCCGGAGCGGCCTTCGCGCTCGGCGTACTCGCCGGACACCTCTGAGACGTTGCTCACGGACAGAAACAGTTGTGTTACTCGCCGCGAGAAATACATTGGAATGGAATGTATCTCGGGAGAGGAGCGGACCGGATGTGTGGCATCACCGGATGGGTGGCGTACCGGCAGGACCTCGAGGCGCAGCGGGCGGTCGTCGATGCGATGACCGAAACGATGTCGTGCCGCGGACCGGATGCGAGAGGCACCTGGTATGCCCGGCACGTCGCGCTCGGCCATCGCCGGCTCGCGGTCATCGACCTCCCCGGCGGCGAGCAGCCGATGAGCGTCGACGTCCCGCACGACGGCCGCACGGTCGCGCTCGGAATGGTCTACAGCGGTGAGGTCTACAACTACACCGAGCTGCGCGACGAGCTGCGCCGCCGCGGGCATCCGTTCACGACCGACTCGGACACCGAGGTCGTCCTGCGGGCGTACGCCGAATGGGGCACCGCGTTCGCGGAACGGCTGAACGGGATGTACGCACTCGCCATCTGGGACCCGCGGATCGAGACCCTGGTGATGGTCCGCGACCGGATGGGCATCAAGCCGTTCTTCTACTACCCGACCGCGGACGGTGTGCTGTTCGGCTCCGAGCCGAAGGCGATCCTCGAGAACCCCGCCGTACCGGCCGTGGTCGAGGTCGACGGACTCCGCGAGCTGCTGACGGTGTCGAAGACGCCGGGCGCCTCGCTCTGGGCCGGGATGCACGAGGTCGAGCCCGGCACCGTCGTCACGGTCGACCGCTCCGGCATCCGCAGCAGCGTGTACTGGCGGCTCCAGACCAAGCAGCACACCGACGACCAGGAGACCTCGGTCGCCCGGGTCCGCGAGCTGCTCGACGACATCACGCGCCGCCAGCTCGTCGCCGACGTACCGAAGTGTGTGCTGCTGTCCGGCGGCCTCGACTCCAGTGCGCTGACCGCGCTCGCGGCCGGCCAGCTCGCCGAGGAGGGGCGCAAGGTGCGCAGCTTCGCGGTCGACTTCGTCGGCCAGGAGGAGAACTTCCAGCCGGATGAGCTGCGCGGTACGCCGGACACCCCGTACGTGCACGACGTCGCGGATCTCGTCCAGTCACAGCACTCGGACATCGTCTTGGACAACACGGCGCTGACCGATCCCGAGATCCGCCGCAAGGTGATCCGCGCGAACGACGCCCCGCTGAGCGGTGACATCTTCGGGTCGCTGTACCTGCTGTTCTCCGCGATCCGGGAGCAGTCGACCGTTGCGCTGTCGGGTGAGTCGGCCGATGAGGTGTTCGGCGGGTACCTGTGGTTCCACGACCCCGCGGTTCGCACGATGCCGATCTTCCCGTGGATCGGGTACATGCTCACCCGCCGGCCGCGTGATCGCGTTCAGGTGTTGCGCGCGGAGGTGCGCAAGCAGCTTGATCTCGCCGGTCACCTGCGCGACCGGTACAGCGAAGCCGTCAGCGAGGTCGAGCGCCTCGAGGGCGAGTCCGACGACGAGTGGGCGATGCGGAAGGTCTGCTACCTGCACCTGACCCGGATGGTGCGGATCCTGCTGGACCGCAAGGACCGGATGAGCATGGCGGTCGGGCTGGAGGTCCGGGTTCCGTTCTGCGACCACCGGCTGGTTGAATACGTATACAACACTCCGTGGTCGCTGAAGACGTTCGACGGGTACGAGAAGAGTCTGCTGCGCGCGGCGACCCAGGACGTACTGCCGCAGTCGGTGGTGGATCGGCGCAAGTCGCCGTACCCACAGACGCAGGATCCGGCGTACGTCCAGACCCTGGCCGGCCAGGTCCACGAGTTGCTCGCGCAGAACCATCAGGTGTTCGAGCTGGCGGACCGCGACGGCGTACGGCAGCTGGCCGACTCGGCCGATGCCACCGCCCGCCGCCAGCTGGAACAGACGCTGTCACTGGCAACCTGGATGGACCTCTATCGGCCCGACATCAAGCTGCAGCGGTAGGAGAAATTTGGATGCCTGTGCCAGGATGGCGCTTCCCCGACGGAGGTGATCACGATGGCGCAGGAAGCATTGCAGCTGCTGGTCAGCATGCATCGCATCGTCCGGCATCTGCGCCGGAACCGGACCACCGCGCAGCTGCACCCGACCCAGTTCCTGGCGTTGATGCTGATCGCCGACGAGCAACCGATCCGGATCGGTGAGATCGCCGCCCGGGTCCCGTGCTCCCAGCCGACCGCGACCACCACGGTCGCGGCGCTGGAGGAGGCGGGACTCGTCCGGCGCGAGCCGGACCCGGTCGACGGCCGGGCGACTGCGGTCGTGCTGACCGAGGCAGGCGTCGCGACCGTCGAGGCCTCCGGCCGGTCGGCCGCCGACGAGCTCGCCAAACTCCTCGACCGACTCGATGAGGCCGATCGCGCTCTCGTCCTGCAGGCCGGCGCAGTCCTGTCCCGAGTCACCGACGACCTCTAACGCAGCCCCGGTACGACCGACACTGTGTACGGCGGCGTGCCGGGAGCTACGTCGAGCTGACTGTTGACCCACAGCAGCCGGTCGCGGTCGCGGGCGATGGTCGTCGGTGTCGCACCGGCGGCGCCCGGGCTCGAGTCCGCGAGCAGCGTCGCCGCGGTGAGATCGCGGTTCAGGATTGCCAGGCGCGTCACGTACTTCCCGCCACCGGCGTTGTAGACCGCGTACAACCGGCGCCCTTCGAGCAGGTAGCCGTCGCCGGACAGGACACCGTTCGGTACGTCCAGAACGCTGACCTGCTTGGTGTGCAGGTCGATCCGGTACGTGACGTTCTGGCCCTGCTCGCCGACCAGCAGAACCTTGCCGTCGGTGACGACGCCGTTCAGGTAGTACGGCGTCGGCTGGATCTGGTCGCGGGCGATCCACGGCTCGAGCTTGCCGAGACCGTGCCGGGTGAGCGGCGCCCGCCAGATCTGGTTGTGCGTCGAGTCGGTCACGTACACCGCATCGCCGGCGATCGTGAAATCGTTGAGGAACGAGCCTTCCGCGGCCTGCTGTACGTCGAGCAGCCGGCCGTGTGCGTCGTACAGGAAGAGCTTGGACGTACTCGCTCCGGCGATCAGTACACGGCCCCAACGGTCCACGTGGACGCCGGTTGCGGACGTACGTCCGTCGCTGCCGGCCGGGAGGAACAGGCCGAGCCGGGACGAGTGCGTGCTGCCGCGGTACACCGCGCCGGTGCCGACGCTGGTCACATACATCGTGCCGCCGCGGGTCACGGCGATGCCTTCGAGTGTGTCACCGGGCGTGGTGGAGACGACGTACTCGGTCGGACGGCAGACCTCGCTCGCGTTGGCGGTTGTGGTGGTCGCACAGAGGATGAGGATGCTGAGCAGTGCCAGTCGTTTCATCCGGCCAGCGTCGGAGGATGCGCGCCGGCGCCGCGACCGGATTCGGTCAGGACCGAAGAGGTCTGTGCGGAAGGGCTCGCGGACGTCACAATCGGGGGATGATCCGGGTCCACTTCACCGCGGCGGACCTCGGCCGGGTCACGTTCCCGGTCGAGCCGCATCCGCTGTGGGAGGCGACACTCGCCGCGCGGGCGCTGAGCGGCCGGTCGATCACACCTGCGGTCCGGCGCTGGCGCCGGACGGCCGCGCCGCGCGTACAGGAGTCGATGCGCCCGCTGTTCAAGCTGATCTCGCCCGGCGGGTTGTTCCCGGACTTCCTCACGCCCGAGGCGCCGGCGGCCGGTCTGGACCCGGCGATCGAGGCGCTGATGGATACGCCTACCGATGTCATCCGCGACGAGTTGGGGCCGTGGTTGCCGCCGGAGATCGACCAGTACATGCGCGGGCTGCTGGCCGGCCGGGCCGGGTCGCGACGGGCGCTCGGACTCGCGGTCCGGGAGTTCCATCAGCAGGTGCTCGTACCGTCGTCGGGGGACCTGCAGCGACGGTACGGCGCCGACCTGGGGATCCGGTCGCGCGCAGTCCTGCACGGCGGGATCGATGCGCTGCTGTCGTCGTTGCACCCCGACGTCGAGTGGTCGAACCCGGTGCTGACGACGTACGGACCGGATGAGGGATGGGACGCGGACGTTGAACTGGACGGCCGAGGACTCGAGTTGTACCCGTCTGCACTGGTCACGAACTGCCTGACGATGGACGCGCCCGGCCGCCGCCCCGTTCTTGTCTACCCGTGCGCCGACCTCCCGGACGTACTGGATCCCACCACCGCGGACGCCCTCGCAGACCTCCTCGGCCGGACCCGCGCCGCCGTACTCAG
>DASSDE010000744.1:0-4675 GCA_035697365.1 Kribbella sp.
GAGCGGCAACCGGCCGAGCGTGAACACGCCGAAGTCGCGCGCCGGCAGCACATACACCGCGGCTCGCGGGCTGTACGTCTGCAGCAGTGCGGGATGCTCCCAGTCGTCCGGCGCGCAACCCGCCATCCGCGCATGCAGCCCAAGCAGCGCGTCCCGCGGACCGGTGTCCTGCAACCCGGCGTACGCGGCCTGCTCGTAGGACCCGGTCGGCAGCCGATCGACGAGGTTGTTGACCCGCAAGCGGTAGGCGATGGCCTGCTCCCGCGTCACAATCCACATAAACCGAACGTACGCAGAAATCACGTCACCCCATGACTTGATTGAGGAGCCGATGCTCACCACCACGCGGGTCGATCTGGTGCCGTTCGACCTGGAACGAGATCTGACGGCGCTGCACGCGATGTTCTCGGACAGCGAATGGGCGCGAGGCGGCTTCATGTCCCCGACCGTCTCCGAACAGGCGACGCGAGAGCGATTGGAGCAAGAGTTCGGGGACAACGGCGGCTGGACGTGGGTGCTGCGGATCCGTCCCGATCAGGAGGCGGGTGGGGTGATCGGGGTGTTCTCGGACCAGGGGACGTCCGTGCGCGGCATCAGCTGGTACCTGCGCCGCACGTCGTGGGGCGGCGGGGTGATGAGCGAGGTCGCGCGGGTCGTCGTCGATCACTTGCTGCAGCAACCGTCGATCACTGCGATCGAGGCGTGGATCGACTCGCGCAACGGCCGCTCACTCGCCGTGGCCCGGCACGCCGGACTCGACGTCGTCGGCCGGTTACCACGGGCGAACCCGGGTGAGATCGCGCAGTCGGTGGTGATGGGCCGCGCGGCGCAACCGGCCGATCCGACGACGTTCGGCTTCTCGCCGGTGCTGTGCGTTCAGGATCTCGAAGGCACGGTCCGGCTGCTGTGCTCGCTGCTCGGTCTGCAGGTTCGGTTCCAGCTCGGCGATCTGGCGCACCTCGGCTGCACGATCTGGAACGGCCAGGGCGGTCTCGAGGTACGGCGCGCAACGGGGCCCGTCGCGCCCGCGACGATCAGCGTCGAGGTGGGCGTACTCGTAGATCCGCTGTACGACGCCGCGCTCGCCGCTGGGCTGAGCGAGTCGACGGCGCCGGAGGACAGGCCGTGGGGGCGTCGTACGTTCACGCTCGTCCTCCCCGACGGCCACCGGTTGACTGTGTCGGGTCCGATCGGGGTCAGGGCTTGAAGTCGTAGTTGTAGATCATGATTGCGCCGACTGCCAGAGCCAGGAAGGCGATCATCATGCCGATGGCGGCTGCGGGCTTGCCGCGGCGGGGGCCGGCGAGGGTGACGATCGCCAGGGCGACGGCTGGTAGGGCGAACGGGAACGCGAGGTACTGCCGGATCGGGAACCGGTCGATCAGGTTCGAGAACGGCAGGAACGGTGCGACCAGGCCGGTGCCGGCCAGCAGCAACGCGAGCACGCCCATCGCGGCCGAGCCCTTCGCGGCCGGGCCCCTTGGCGGCTGCGGGGCGGATGGGTGCACTGGAGGCTGCGGCCGCGCATGCTCCGGCCAAAGGTGCTGTGGATAACCCGAGGCAGTCGTCGGTTGCGGGTAGCCCCCGGCTGGGGCCGCTGGATGGCCGGTGGTCGGGTACTGGGGATGTCCGGCACTCTGCGGTTGCGGGTAGTTCGGGGGCGGCGATTGGGGATAGCCCGGGGTGTTGGGGTCGGGCGGGTTGGTCATGGGGGCTCCACACTTGGGGCCAGGCGCGGGGGCGTCTGGTGGGAAGGGCGTCTTCTGCGCTGACGCACCCGGACCTACCCCGGTTCCCCCTGTTTCGCACGCAATGGGAACGCCCGGATGATCACCGCGGTCGGAGTACCCGAGTCCTCCGACGGCTCCGAGTCGACGAAGTCGCGAAGGACCCGGTGCAGGCGGGCGCGGAGCTCGGCCAGATCACCGTCGGCCAGCATCACGACCTCGCTGAACGCGAAGTCTTCGTCGTCGGAGGTTCTCGCGGCCAGCCAGCTCGCGTACGCAGTGTCCTCCAGTTCACGGTTCAGCGTGGCCTGCTCCACGAGCACCCGCCGCCACGGCTTCACCCTGCCTGCCGCGCCACGCACCGGCTCGATCACCCCGAGCGCCTCCAGCCGCCGCAGGTGGAACGAGCACGAGCCCGTACTCTCCCCCAACTCCCGCGAAGCGATAGTGGACGTCGTCGTGCCGTCCCGGTCGATCAGCCTCAGCAGCGCCTCGCGCAGCGGGTGTGCGCGCACGACGTCGCGGCGAGTCGGCGTACTGCGCTCGGCGTTCATGTACGCATCCTAGTCGCTTTGCAAAGCCTTGAGTTTGCATAGTACGTTCTTTGTATGCCGACGTATATTCAAGGCTGTCTGAGCCGCCGCCTGCCCGAGGTGCTGGACGAGGTGCGCCGGGGCGAGCCGTTGCGGATCACGGAGTACGGCGAGGAGATCCTGCATCGCCCGTGCCAGATGGTGACCGAGTTCGGGGCGGCGCACTGGGGGCGGCTGATCGACGACATGTTCACGACGATGTGGATCGCCGAGGGCTGCGGCCTGGCGGCGAACCAGGTCGACGTGGACGCGCAGCTGTTCGTCTACGACCTCACCGACGAGTACGGCGACCGCCACGTCGGCCATGCGTTCAACCCGCGGGTCGAGGCGAGCGTCGCGCTGCTCGGCACCCAACCCGGCAGCGAGGGCTGTCTCTCCGTCCCCGGTGCGAACGCCGAGCTGGCCCGCCCGGCCCGCGCTGCCCTGCATGCATACGATCTCGACGGCCACCCGTTCACGCTCGAGTCGTCGGGGTACTTCGCCCGCTGCCTCGTCCACGAGACCCAGCACCTGGCCGGCACCGTCTACGTCGACCACCTCTCCCCCGCATCACGTACCGACGCACTCAACCACTCCGCCGACCAACGCCCGTCGGTGCTCGCCCGCCGAACCGCCCGCGGAAATCTGCTCGCCGACGCCCACTGAACGCGTTAGCGTCACCGGTGTGGAGGATCCGAAGGAGGTCGTTCGGCGCGGGTACAACGTGCTCTCACGCCGGTACGACGCCGCAACCGGCGCCGACTCGAAGTACGGGCCGTGGATCGACGAGCTGATCGCGCGGCTTGCACCCGGCAGTCGGGTCCTGGATGTGGGCTGCGGCAGCGGAGTGCCGGTGGCGCGCGCGCTGAGCGCCGCAGGGCATCACGTCACCGGCGTCGACCTCAGTGAGGTCCAGATCGCCCGCGCCCGCGAACTCGTCCCGGAGGCCGAATTCGTCAACGCCGACGCGATGTCGCTCGACTTCGCACCCGGGTCGTTCGACGCAGTGGTCTCGCTCTACGCACTGATTCATCTGCCGCTGGACGAGCAGCCGCAACTGCTCACGCGCATCGCGACCTGGTTACGGCCGGGCGGGTGCTTCCTCTGTACGACAGGACATCGGGCCTGGACCGGCACCGAGGACAACTGGCTCGAAGGCGGCGCGACGATGTGGTGGAGCCACGCCGACGTCACGACGTACGGCGGCTGGCTCGCCGAGGCCGGCCTGACGATCGACGCCGAATCCTTCGTTCCCGAAGGCTCCAGCGGTCACGCGCTGTTCTGGGCACACAGCCAGGGCTGATGGCGGGGAGCCTGGTGGACTCCCCGCCGGACCGGGTCAGTCCTTGATGCCGGACTGCGTGACGCCCTGGATCAGGTAGCGCTGCAGGAATGCGAAGATCAGGACGAGTGGGAGGATCGACACCGCGACCGCCATGAACAGCTCGTGGATGTTGATGGTCTGCGCGGTGATGAACGTCGACATCGCGACCTGGATGGTCCACGACGACGAGTCCTGGCCGATCACCAGCGGCCACAGGAACGAGTTCCAGTTGCCGATGAACGTGATCGCCGCGATCGCCGCGAAGAACGGCAGCGAGTTCGGGACCACGATCCGCCAGAACACCCCGAAGTACCCGGCCCCGTCGACCCGCGCCGCCTCCTCCAGCTCCCGCGGGAACCCGAGGAAGTACTGCCGGAACAGGAACGCCGCGAACCCACTGAACAGGGTCGGGATGATCAGACCGCGCAGCGACGACACCCAGCCGAGCGACGACACCACGATGAACGACGGGATGAACGTCACCGCGCCCGGGATCATCAGCGTCGCGACGATCGCGTAGAAGATCTTGTCCGCGTGCCGGTACGGGATCCGGGCCAGCCCGTACCCCGCCATTGATGCCAGCAGCAACTGTCCCGCCGTGCCGAGGATCCCGACCACGGCGGAGTTGTAGAGCGCGCGCGCCATCGGGACCTGGGTGTCCTTGAACAGCTCGCCGATGTTGCCCCACTGCAGGTGCGACGGGAACAGCGTCCAGGTCTGGGCCGTGATGTCGTTCTCGGTGGACAGCGCGTTGCGCAGGATCAGGTAGAACGGCAGCAGGAACAGCACCACCGCGATGAACAGCGCGATCCAGCGCAGCACCATCCCGACCCGGCCCAGCGTGCTGCGCTGGAACCCGATCGGCTGCGGGGTTCCGGTCGTACGTTCGGCAACAGCCATCAGTCGCCCGCCTTTCCGAAGCCGAACAGCCGGCTCTGCAGCAGCGTCACGATCATGATGATGACCGCGAGGATCAGTGCGCCGGCCGAACCGTGCCCGAGGTCCTGGATCGATCCGAGCGAGATGCCGTACAGGTAGACCAGCGGCGGCCG
>DASSDE010000745.1:0-3298 GCA_035697365.1 Kribbella sp.
CGTACTCGCCGAGATGCTCGACGACCTCACCGTCGTGCACCGCTTCGACCAACGCGGCTGCGGCCGGTCCGGGCCGTCGGAGCTGCAGTCGATGCAGCGCTCGGCGCAGGACATCGACGAGCTCCGTCAGTACTGGGGCCACGACCGGATCGTTGTCCTCGGCCACTCCTTCGGCGCCTCCCTCGCGATGACGTACGCGGCCGCGTACGGCGATCACCTGGCCGGCGTCGTGTACCTCGGCGGCGTCGGGATCGGCGACTGGCACACGGCCGCTGACGCGGAGGCAGCGCGCCGGATGACCGCGGAACAGGCTGCCCGCCTCGACGACCTGGGCGGCCGGCCACGCACACCTGACGAGGAGACCGAGTTCCGCGTGCTGTCGTGGTTCACCGATCATGCCGACCGCGAACGCGCTCTCGAGTGGGCGCAGGCGAGTGCGTCCGTCGACCTCCCGATCAACTTCGCCGCCAACCGCGCGCTCTCCGCCGACATGCAGCGGTTGACCGACGACGAGGCGAAGGCCCGCGCCGCGACGATCCAGGCGCCGATCACCTTCATCCACGGCGCCGGAGATCCCCGCCCCTCCTGGGCCGTCCGTGACCTCGCCGACCACACCCCGAACCACACCTTCCACCTGATCCCGGCCGCCGGCCACTCACCCTGGCGCGAGCAGCCCGTGGCGGTACGGCGCCTGCTGCGCGCCGTCATCTCAGGCAACGAAGACGCGTAGCGATCTCACCGGACTCGCCGCCGATCGCAGCGAGAACGTGGCCTGATCAGGCCACGTTCTCGCTGATTGCTTCCAGGACGGTGTCGCCCGGCTGGAGGCCGAAGGCGTCGGCTGCGGAGGCGCCGCGGATGACCAGTTCGGTGAAGCCGTTGCCGGAGCTGCCGGGGACGATGCCGGGTGCGCTCCGGGGTACGGCGGTCAGGTGTGGGTAGCACGTCACGTCGACGATCGTCGTACTGCCGTCATCGTTGCGCTGGGCAACAGGCAGGGTGCTGCCGAAGGTGAGGTCGAGGCGCCGGTCCAGCTTGCAGTTGCCGAAGTTGTCGACGACGGTCACCACCGGATCGCCGTCCAGGACCTGGCGCACAGCGGTCTCGACAGCAGGGACGACACGACCATCGGCGACCCACTTGGCCAGCAACGGCAGGTACCACAGGCTGCGGAACTGCGTGTCCGCGATCTTCTCGACGTCCGCAGTGGTGAACCCGGCCGCGGTCACCGCCGTACGGATGTCGGTCAGCTGGACGTGCTCGATGCCGAGCTCACGCCGTACGAGGGAGAGCACACGAGCGTTGAAGGTGCTCGCGACAAGGTGCTTGCCGTACCAGAAGAAACAGAACGGGACGCCGTTCGGCCAGATGCCGTCGCGGGGAGCGATGTTGAGCAGCGTGATGGTCGGGTGGCCGTCCTCACCCAGCAGGTCGAGCGACTGCAGGCAGTCGAGCAGGGTGAGCGCGGCGAACGACTCCGGATCCGGCCCGTCGGCGGCGACGATCGTCGGCACCTGACCGAACAGGGCGCCGATCCGGGTACTGAGTCTGGCGCGCGCGTTGCCGTCGAAACAGTCCGTGATGTAGGTGATCGGGTACATCGGTGTGGCTCCTGGTGGTTGCAGCTGATCAGAAAATGAAAGGGGCCCCCGACATCGGGGGCCCCTCGCTGCAAGCACACGTGCCTACGCCGCTGAAGTCCTCCCGCATCGAGGGCTCAGCATTCGCATCGCGGCGTAACAGGTCACGGTCATGAGCGTAGCACTCTCAGCGTGCCTGGCCGTTGTCGAAGTACGTGACCAGGGTGGGGTCCAGCGCGGGCACGTCCTGCGGTACGCCGTCGGCGCGCAGGGACTGCGTCGCGGCGTAGCCGGCGGCGACCGCGGCGCGGGCCGCGACCGGGGAGGTCAGCGTGGCGCCGCCGTCCCGGACGAACTTCACGAACTCGGCGACCAGGTGCGGGTCGGCACCGCCGTGGTTCTCGGAGTCGCCCTCGATCTCGACGACCTGGTCGGCGTCCTCGCGGTACCCGGAACGCTTGCTGTTCCACACCTTCACCACGCCGCCCGGCCCGTCACCGAAGTTCTCCAGGCGGCCGTGGGTGCCGATCACCGTGTAGTTGCGCCAGTAGTCCGGCGTGTAGTGGCACTGCTCGTAGGTGAGGAAGACGCCGTTGTCGAGTCGAAGGTTCGCCATCGAGATGTCCTCGACGTCCATCACCGGTGCCAGGCCCTTCTGCTCCAGCGGCGGCCAGTTGTCGCTGGAGACGAAGTCCTTGAACCGCTGGCCGGTCCGGTCGAGGCGGTCGGTGATGTCGCCGTACAGCGTGAGCGCGCCCATCGCGTTCACCCGGGTCGTGTAGCCGCCGGCCAGCCAGTGCATCACGTCGATGTCGTGGGCGCCCTTCTGCAGCAGCAACCCGGTGGTCCGGCTGCGGTCCGCGTGCCAGTCCTTGAAGTAGAAATCGCCGCCGTGGCCGACGAAGTGCCGGCACCAGATCGCCTTCACGTCGCCGATCGCACCGTCCTGGATCAGCTTGCGCATCGTCAGTACGACGGGCATGTGGCGCATGTTGTGGCCGACGTACAGCCGCGCGCCGGAGTCGTACGCGGCCTGCAGGACCCGGTCGCATCCCTCGGTCGTGATCGCCAGCGGCTTCTCCACGAAGACGTTCACGCCGGCCTTCAGGAAGTCGATGGCCGGGCCTTCGTGCAGGTCGTCGGGCGTGGTCAGGAACACCCCGTCGAGCTTCTGGCCGAGCAACTCGGTGTGGTCGGCGTACGCGGTCGCCTCCGGATACAGCTCGAGGGCTGCGTCACGCTGCGGTGCGGACGGATCGGCCAGGGCCACGACCTCGGAGCCCTCGCCGGGACGATGCGCGTACTGCGCGATGCGGCTGCGGGCGCCGAGGCCCACCACGCCAAACCGAAGATCACTCATACCAGGCAACTCCTGCACGTAGTTGTTTGTAATAGCCTAACTCCGAGCAATTCTGGCGAGCAATCACCGATCCTCCCTGCGGAGTTGGGCTGCCCGTCACCCGCCGCACATCGGGGTATCGCTCCGTGCCGTCACCATGGCGGAATGTGAGCCTCCACTACGTGGCACTGGGGGACTCGACCACCGTAGGGGTCGGGGACCCGCTGAACGGCAGCAGTACGACCGACCTGTCCGGTGCCGGTGCGCGCCCGGGCGAGGGGTGGCGGGGCTGGGCCTCGCTGCTCGCCGACTCCCTGGCCAGCTCCCACCGTGTGACGTTCTCCAACTTCGCGACCAGCGGCGCCACCGTGCCGGTCGT
>DASSDE010000746.1:0-5937 GCA_035697365.1 Kribbella sp.
TGGAGCATGATCACCGCCCGGCTGCCCGTGAGCATCACGGTCGCCGTCGGTGCCGCCGTACTGTGGCTGCTCGCCGGCGTGATCGGCGGTCTGGTCAGCGCCGTCAAGCAGGGCACCTGGTGGGACCGGTCGGCGATGGCGCTCGCACTCGGCGGCGTCAGCGTGCCGAACTACGTGCTGGCGCTGCTGCTGCAGTACGTCCTCGTGGTGAAGCTGCAGGTGCTGCCGTTCCCGTCGGCGGTGTCGTTTGTTGACAATCCGATTGTCTGGTTCGAGTCGTACCTGATGCCCTGGGTCGTCCTGGCCGTCGGCTACGCCTGTCTGTACGCACGGTTGACGCGGAGCAATGTGATCGACACGTTGTCGGAGAACTACTACCGGACCGCGCGGGCAAAGGGGCTGAGCGGTGCGCTGATCATGCGCCGGCACGCGCTGCGGCCCGCGCTGACGCCGATCACCACGATCTTCGGGATGGACTTCGCCGGCCTGCTCGGCGGGGCACTGATCACCGAGACCGTGTTCGGGCTGAACGGGATCGGCCAGATGGCCGCGGACTCGATCGCCAAGAACGACCAGCCGGTGATCATGGCAGTCACCCTGCTCGCCGCCTTTTTCGTTGTGATCGGCAACGTCGTGGTCGACCTGCTCTACACCGCTCTCGACCCGCGGGTCCGGGTGGTGTCGTCATGACCCAGACCCCGCACCCCGCTCCGCAGCAGCCAAGCGGAGGAGACAGATTGTTCGTTGTCGACAATCTGACTGTCACCTTGCCGACCAGTCGTGGTCCGGTCGACGTGGTGAAGGACGTGTCGTTCTCGGTCGGCCGGGACGAGACCGTCGGCATCGTCGGCGAGTCCGGATCCGGCAAGTCGATGACCGCCCTCGCCGTCCTCGGCCTGCTGCCTCGCGGCGCCCGGACGTCCGGCAGCGTCAGGCTCGACGGGAACGAGTTGCTCGGGCGATCCGACCGCGACCTGCGCTCCGTCCGCGGCAACGCGATCTCGATGGTTTTCCAGGACCCGTTGTCGTCGCTGAACCCGTACTACACGGTCGGTCTGCAGATCGAGGAGATGTACCGGACACACCGCGGCGGGTCCCGGCGCGCGGCCAGGAAGGTCGCGATCGAGGCGCTCGAACGGGTCGGGATCCCCGATCCGGCGCGGCGCGTCGACCACTACCCGCACCAGTTCTCCGGCGGCCAGCGGCAACGGGTGATGATCGCGATGGCGTTGTGCTGTTCGCCCTCGTTGCTGATCGCCGACGAGCCGACGACCGCGCTCGACGTGACCGTACAGGCGCAGATCCTCGAGCTCCTGGACGAACTCCAGACCTCGACCGGTACCGGGATGGTCTTCATCACCCACGATCTCGCCGTGATCAGCTCGATCGCGCAACGGGTGCTGGTGATGCAGTCGGGGGACCCGGTCGAGTACGGGACCGCGGAGCAGGTGTTCTCGGATCCGCGGCACCAGTACACCCGGATGCTGCTGGACGCCGTACCGCGGATCGACGACGAAGTGCCTGAAGAAGGAAGCCGAGCATGACACTGCTGGAAGTGCGCGGCGTGACGAAGGAGTTCGTCACCAGGGGCGACGGCGCGCGGGCCCGGAAGTCGGTGTTCACCGCGGTCGACGACGTGAGTTTCGAGGTGGAGCTCGGCGAGACGCTCGCGATCGTGGGCGAGTCCGGCAGCGGGAAGTCCACGACCGCACGAATCGCGGCGCGGCTCCTCGAGCCGACCAAGGGCGCAGTCGTCTTCGACGGTCAGGACGTGACCCGGGCCCAGGGCAAGGACCTGGCGGCGTTCCGCAACAACGTGCAGGTCGTCTTCCAGGACCCGTTCTCGTCGCTGAACCCGCGGTACACGGTCGAACGCATCATCACCGCACCCCTGACCTATCAGGGCATCGCTCCGACCGGCGGCCGGAGGGCCTTCGCGCAGGAGCTGATGGAGCGCGTCGGCCTCGATCCGGACCACTGCCGGCGGTACCCGGCGCAGTTCTCCGGCGGTCAGGCGCAACGGATCGGGATCGCCCGGGCGCTCGCGGTGAACCCCAAGCTGGTGATCTGCGACGAGGCGGTGTCGGCGCTCGACGTGTCGATCCAGGCGCAGGTGCTGGAGTTGTTGATGCGGCTGCAGCGCGAGAGCGGGTTCAGCTACATCTTCATCGCGCACGACCTGGCCGTCGTACGGCAGATCTCACAGCGGGTCGCGGTGATGAACCGCGGCAGAATCGTGGAGCTGGGATCGCGCGACCAGGTGTTCGGTGAGCCCCAGGACGACTACACGAAGACACTGCTGGCGGCCGTACCGCGGATCAACCCCGAGTGGGACACCAAGCGCAGACAGAAAGAGGCCGGATGACCAGCTACACCATTCCCGGAATGTACGTCCGCGAGCACACCGTCGACGTACCCCTGAACTGGGAGACGCCGGGGGAGTCGATCAGCCTGTTCGCTCGGGAGTTGGTTGATCCCACGCGAAAGGACGAGGAGCTTCCCGTCCTGCTGTTCCTGCAGGGCGGACCGGGCGGGAAGGGGCCGCGGCCGACGACGGCGACGGGGTGGGTCGGGCAGGCGCTGAAGACGCATCGGGTCGTCCTGATGGACCAGCGCGGCACCGGTCGCAGTACGCCGGTCAGCGGGCGGCGGATGGCCTCGATGACGGCCGAGGAGGGCGCCGCGTACCTGGCGTGCTTCCGCGCGGACTCGATCATCGCGGACGCGGAGCACCTGCGGACCGCCGTCTTCGGCGGCAAGCGGTGGTCGACTCTCGGCCAGAGCTACGGCGGATTCCTCACCCTCACGTACCTGTCGAAGGCACCCGAAGGACTCAGCGCCTGCTACGTGACCGGCGGACTCGCGTCGATCGACCCCTCCGCCGCTGAGGTCTACCGGCGGACGTATCCGCGGGTCGCTGCGAAGAACCGCGAGTTCTACCGGCGCTACCCGCACAATGTGGAACGGGTCGCCCGCATCGCGGACCGGCTGGCGGAGTCCGACGTCCGGCTGCCGGACGGCGATCGTCTGACGGTCCGCCGGCTGCAGTCGCTCGGGATCGACTTCGGGATGAAGCCCGGGTACGAACGTATCCACTGGCTGCTCGACGAGGCGTTCGACGGCGACGAGTTGTCCGACACGTTCCTCGGCCAGGTGCTGGGATCGTCGTCGTACCTGGGCAATCCACTGTTCGCCGCGCTGCAGGAGAGCATCTACGGCTCCGGCGACGGCGCGACCTGCTGGGCTGCCGAGGCGGAGCGTGCGCGGCGGCCCGAGTTCGCCGAGGACGCGCGGCCGCTGCTGTTCACCGGCGAGATGATGTACCCCTGGATGTTCTCCGAGATCCGCGGGCTGCGGCCGTTCCGGGGCGCCGTCGACCTGCTCGCGCAGCGCCCGAACTGGCCCGACCTGTACGACCTCGAGCGGCTTGCCGCGAACGACGTACCGGTGGCGGCCGCGGTCTACTTCGACGACATGTACGTCGACTCCGGGCTGCAGCTCGACACCGCGAGCCGGGTCGGGAACCTGCAGGCCTGGGTGACGAACGAGTACGAGCACGACGGGCTCGGCACGGACCGGGTCTTCGAGCGGCTCACCGAGCTGGTCGCCGCGATCGGGGGTGGCGTCGCGGACCTCTGACGAGCGGTGCTTCACAATAGCGACGACAGATGCCGGGAGACCCCAGGAGGTGAACCCATGGCTGCCGATTCGATCGGGCCGCTGCCGAGCGTACGGCGGCTGGCCCAGCGCGAGAACCTGCGCGACAGCGTCGCCAACGCGCTCCGGGCGGCGGTGATTTCCGGCGAGCTGAAGCCGGGGGAGGTGTACTCGGCCCCGATGCTCGGCGCGCGGTTCGGGGTCTCCGCGACGCCGGTCCGGGAGGCGATGCTCGACCTGGTCCGCGAGGGCCTGGTGATCTCCCTGCGGAACAAGGGTTTCCGGGTCACCGAGGTGTCCGACGCGGACCTCGACGACGTGGCCGCGGTCCGGCAGCTGATCGAGCCGCCGACGATCCGGGACGTCGTGGCGAGGATCCCGGCGGCCGACTATCCGCGGCTGCGGCGGCTCGCCGAGGACATCGTGGTGGCGGCCGAGGCCGGCGACCTGATCGCCTACATCGAGGCCGACCGGGTCTTCCACGTCACGCTGCTCGCGTACTCCGGCAATCAGAAGCTCGTCGACGTGGTGTCGGACCTGCGGTCGCAGACACGCCTGCTCGGGCTGACGCCGCTCGTGGAGAGCGGCCGGCTGGTCCCGTCCGCCACCGAGCATCACGAGCTCCTCGATCTCGTCGAGGCCGGCGACGGCGAAGGCGCCGAACACCTGATGCGCCGCCATATCAGCCACGTCCGCGGTCTGTGGGCCCGCTCTCAGAGCAGCTGACGGTGGAGTGCGTCGGCCACGAACGTCTCGAACTCCTGCGGCGTCCAGCCGGAGGAGTCGACCAGCTCCTGGTAGACACCGGGAGCGGCCAGCGCCCGGTAGATGGCCTGCGCCTGCTCGAGCGGAATCCGTAGCTCGCCGTCGAGCGAGGCGATCATCGCGTCCATCACCTCGTTGCGTCCGGCAAGCTTCGAGCGGAGCAGCGCCCGGGTCTGCGGGCTCTCGTCGGTCGCGGCCTCGAAGATCAGTACGACGTCGAAGCCGGCCGCGTACAGGTTCGTGAGCCAGCCGGCCGCACCGCTGAGCCGCTCGGCCGGATCGTCGATCGCGAACACCTGCTGGGCCCGCTCGATAGCGCCGGCCTCGTGCAGCCACTGGTCGCAGATCAGCGACAGGATCTCGCGCTTGGTGCCGAACGCGGAGTAGACCGTCCGGGTCGCGACACCGGCCGCCTTGGCGATCGCGTCGATGCTCGTGGCGCCGTACCCCTGCGCGGCGAACAGCCGGCGTGCGGCGCGGGCGATCCGCAACCGCGTCTCCTCCGCCTGCACCTGCCGGTAGGTCTTGACAGCCTCGGGCATGGCGGCACACTATCACTGTGTTGAGTGCAGTGACACTGCATCGAGTGCACTGCTAGTGCAAAGCAAAGGGGGAGTCATGGGCGGACCACTGGAGGTCCTGGAGCGGATCCTGCACGACGGGTTCGCGACCGGGA
The DNA here is from genome assembly GCA_035697365.1 of Kribbella sp. Lineage (GTDB taxonomy): Bacteria > Actinomycetota > Actinomycetes > Propionibacteriales > Kribbellaceae > Kribbella. Next base: position 5,099 of record DASSDE010000746.1, read on the forward strand.
ACGAGGCGATCGTCGACGAGGTCTGCGCGCCCGGCCTCGTCGAGCACCAGTTCGGCGTCGCCGGGCACGGCGAGCAGGCGCGGGCGCAGGTGAAGGTCGCGATCCGGCAGGTGCACGAGCTGATGCCGGACATCGCCTACACGCTGGAGGACTCGGTCGTGGCGGGTGACATGGTCTGGGCCCGTGGGCGGGCGCGCGGTACTGCGACCGGATCGTTCTTCGGTCCGCCGAGCAACGCCGAGATCGACATCGCTCTGTTCGAGGTGGCTCGGGTGGTCGACGGCCGGATCGTCGAGCACTGGGGCAATCCGGACCGCTTCGCGTTGCTCGCCCAGACCGGCGTCCTGGCCCGTCTCGGTTAGTCGGTCTTGAGCGCCCGCTTGGCGATGGCGGCGGCGTCGGCGCCGTAGGCGGTGGTCAGCCGGTCGATGAACGTGGAGCGGTCGAGGGTGTACTCCTGGGTGCCGACCGTCTCCAGGACCGTGGTGGCCAGCGTGCAGCCGAGGTGTGCGGCGGACTCGTGGTCGAGGCCTGCGGCGCGGCCGGTGAGGTAGCCGGCCCGGAACGCGTCGCCGCCGCCGGTCGGGTCCACCAGGCCCGGAGCGGGCACTGCCGGCACCTTCGCGAGGATGCCGCTGGTGTCTTCGATGACCACGCCGTCGCCGCCGTGCGTGGTGATTCGTACGCCGACCCGCTCCAGGATCTCGTCGTGGCTCCAGCCGGTCTTCTGCACCATCAGGCCGGCCTCGTACTCGTTGCTGAACAGGTACGCCGCGCCGTCGATCAGCGTACGGATGCTGTCACCCTCCATCCGCGCCAGCTGCTGCGACGGGTCGGCC
>DASSDE010000747.1:0-4565 GCA_035697365.1 Kribbella sp.
GCTGATGTCGGACAAGGAGAAGGTGCTGACGGCGTACCACGAGGGCGGGCACGCCCTGGTCGCCGCCGCGCTGCCGCACTCCGACCCGGTGCACAAGGTGACGATCCTGCCGCGGGGCCGCGCGCTCGGCTACACGATGGTCCTGCCGGACGAGGACAAGTACTCGACCACCCGGTCGGAGATGCTCGACAAGCTGGCCTACATGCTCGGTGGCCGCGCGGCCGAGGAGATGGTCTTCCACGACCCGACCACCGGCGCCAGCAACGACATCGAGAAGGCGTCGGCGCTGGCCCGCGCGATGGTCACGCAGTACGGCATGACCGAGCGGCTGGGCGCGATCAAGTTCGGCCAGGACAACGGTGAGCCGTTCCTCGGCCGCGACATCGGCAGCCAGCGGAACTACTCCGAGGAGATCGCGGCAGCGGTCGACGAGGAGGTCGGCAAGCTGATCCTGAACGCGCACCAGGAGGCGTTCGACATCCTGGTCCAGAACCGCGCGGTCCTGGACCATCTGGTCGAGGAGCTCCTGGAGAAGGAGACCCTGGACAAGGGCCAGATCGCCCGGATCTTCGAGCCGGTGGTGATGCGCGAGCGGCGGCCGGCCTGGACCGGTTCGTCCACCCGGGTGCCGTCGGACCAGCCGCCGGTGATGCCGATCCCGACCCGCGCCGAGCAGAACGGCTCGCTCTCGGACGTGCTGCCGGGCGGTTCGGTCGGCCCGGACGAGGCGATCCGCCCGCCGGACTACGGCAGCGGCCCGACCCCGCCGACCAACCAGTAGGACTCTTCCTTGCGAACGCCGCCATCCGGAACCGGGTGGCGGCGTTTCTGCTGCGCTGCCGTAGCGTTTCTGGCCATGACGTCACCGAAGTTCGACCACGCGCGGGCCGAGCGGGCCGTCCGGGAGTTGCTGATCGCGATCGGCGAGGATCCGGACCGCGAGGGTCTGCAAGACACGCCGGCGCGGGTGGCCCGCTCGTACGCGGAGATCACCGCCGGGCTCGGGCAGGGCGCGGAGGACGTACTGACGACCACGTTCGCGCTCGAGCACGACGAGATGGTGCTGGTGAAGGACATCGAGGTCTGGAGCCTCTGCGAGCACCACCTGGTGCCGTTCACGGGCGTTGCCCACGTCGGGTACATCCCGAGCCGCGACGGGCGCGTCACCGGGCTGTCGAAGCTCGCACGGCTGGTCGACGTGTACGCGAAACGGCCGCAGGTCCAAGAGCGGCTCACCACGCAGATCGCGGAGTCGCTGGTCGAGATCCTCGAGCCGCGCGGGGTGATCGTGGTGATCGAGTGCGAACACCTCTGCATGACCATGCGCGGCGTCCGGAAACCGGGCGCGAAGACGATTACTTCTGCCGTCCGCGGCCAGCTCCGCAACCCGAGCACCCGCGCCGAGGCGATGAGCCTGATCGTCGGCTGAACCCCGTAGCCCGGGAACCCTCGCCGTCGTTGAAGTTTAAGAGTCCGGCACTATGGACATTCTGTCGCTGAGCGTTTACTTTCCGTAGTGGCACTCGGCCAACGGGGACCAGGGTGCCGGTGTGAGGAGGACAGGATGTCGGGGCGTTTCCGGGTCGGCGCCGCACTAGCCGGGGTCGTCGTCCTGACGACCGGCGGGCTGGCCGCGGCGAACTGGGCCTCCGCGGACACGCGGACCAAGACCGGCTCCCACACCGATCAGCAGGCCACCAAGGCCGCCAAGGCCGCCAACGGCACTGTGGACCCGCTGGTCGCACAGACCCTGGAGTCCGAGCTCGGCTCCGACTCCGGCGTCGTAGGCAGCTACTACGACGCTGCCGGCGAGCTGGTCGTCGCGGTGTCGGACCTGTCGACGGCCGAGCTGGTCCGGCAGATCGGCGCCATCCCGCGCCTGGTGAAGTACACCGCTCACCAGCTGAACGCCGTCCAGGGCGAGCTGAACCACCTGGCCTCCAAGTCCAGCGCCGGCAAGGTTCGGTCCTGGTACGTCGATCCGGTCTCCGGGACCGTGGTGGTCTCGGTGCCGAAGACGGCGCACGACTCGATCACCCAGCGGTTCCTGTCCCGCGCCGAGGCCAACGGCGACCAGGTGACGATCCGCCGGGTCACCGGGACGGTCCGCACCACCGCCGACGACTTCAGCCTGCGGGGCGGCGTCCAGGTCGACAAGAACACCGGGTACGTCTGCTCGCTCGGGTTCAACGCGCGCACCCGCAAGGGCACCCGCATCTTCCTGACCGCCGGCCACTGCACGTCCGGCAAGCCGTCGTTCTCCCGGAACGGGTACGTCCTCGGCAACACGTACACGTCGAGCTTCCCGGGCAGCGACTTCGGGTCGGTCGGCGTGATCGAGGGCTGGGACCAGCAGGGGTACGTCGAGGGCTGGGGCAACGGCAACGTCGCGGTCAAGGGCCTCGCGGACGCCACCATCGGCTCCACACTGTGCAAGTCCGGGAAGAGCACCGGCTGGACCTGTGGCCGGATCGTCGCGCGGAACGTCACGGTGAACTACGGCAACAACCGCGTGGTCCGCGGCCTCTTCCAGCACACCGCGTGCGTCGAGGCGGGCGACTCCGGCGGCGCCAACATGACCGGGAACTACGCCCAGGGCATCACCAGCGGGGCAGCCCTGATCGACGGCAAGTGCCTCGAGAAGTACGGCCAGACCAACGAGTCGTACTCGCAGCCCATCACTCCCGTCCTGCAATCCACCGCCTCCCGCCTGATCCTCGCCAACTGAGCCTTCCCGGGCCCAGCCTTCGGCCCGGGGGGCGGGGGCTACTACGGTGTGTGGGTGAGAACTGAGGCGTGGAGTCACGTGGACGGGTTGCCGGTCGTGGACCGGTGCCTCGTCATGGGCGTGGTGAACGTGACGCCGGACTCGTTCTCGGACGGCGGTGAGTGGTTCGAGCCGAGCGCCGCGATCAAGCACGGCCGGGAGTTGCTCGCCGAGGGCGCCGACCTGCTGGACGTCGGTGGCGAGTCCACCCGCCCGCGCGCGGTGCGGCCGTCGCAGGACGAGGAGCTCCGCCGGGTGATCCCGGTCGTCGAAGCGCTCGCCGCGGACGGTGCGATCATCTCCGTCGACACCATGCGCTCGAAGGTCGCGGAACTCGTCCTCGACGCCGGCGCCACGATGATCAACGACGTCTCTGGCGGGCTGGCCGATCCGGACATGCTCCCGCTGATCGCCGAGCGCCGCGCGCCGTACCTGTGCATGCACTGGCGCGGCCACTCGATCGACATGCAGAACCGGGCCGAGTACGCCGACGTCGTTGCCGAGGTGATCGCCGAGCTGGCCCAACGCCTCGACGCGCTCAGCGCGGCCGGCATCGACCTGAACCGGGTCGCGCTCGACCCCGGGCTCGGCTTCGCGAAGACCGCGGACCACAACTGGGAGATTCTGCGCCGGTTGCGGGAATTCGCCGTACTGGAAAGACCGTTGCTGATCGGTGCGTCCCGGAAGACGTTCCTCGGTAGGCTGCTCGCCGACGAGCAGACCGGTGAACCCAGACCGGCCGTACGACGAGACGACGCGAGCGTGGCCGTATCCGCCCTGGCCGCCGCCGCCGGTGCCTGGTGTGTCCGGGCGCACGCGGTGGCACCGAGCGTGGACGCGGTCCGGGTGGCGAAGAGATGGGGAACCGTATGACGGATGCACCACGGCAGGGCACCGGCGGCGATGCCGCACGTAACAGGCCGTCGGGTGCCACCGTCGAGGATGCCGTCCTGAATGCCAACATGGCGTTCTACAACGCGTTCGAGGCCGGCGATCTGGACCTGATGGCGGCCGTCTGGCTGCCGGAACCGGATCCGGTCTGTATCCATCCCGGCAACGCGGCGATCTCCGGGTATCCCGAGCTGATGCGGGCCTGGGCGATGATCTTCGCGAATACGCCGTACATCCAGTTCTTCCTCACCGACGTCCAGGCGCGGGTCGACGGCGACGTGGCGTACGTCACGTGCACGGAGAATGTCCTGTCGTCCGGCGAGGGCGCCCCGGAGGAAGGTTTCGCGGGCGGAAAGGCGCTCGCGACGAACGTTTTCCGCAGAACTTCCGCCGGCTGGCGGTTGTGGATCCACCATGCCTCACCGGTACTGTCGTCTGGGGGCCAATCGGAGGAGGCGGAATGAGTGGTCCCGTGCTGACTCCTCCTGATGTGATCGAGATCCGGGGCATCCGCGGATTCGGGCGCCACGGGGTGTTCGATCACGAACGGGCCGACGGGCAGGAGTTCGTCGTGGACGTCCGGCTGGAGCTGGACACCCGGCCCGCCGCGGCCTCCGACAACCTGGCCGACACCGTGAACTACGGCGTGGTTGCCGAGCAGGTGCACACCGCCATCGAGTCCGACCCGGTGGACCTGATCGAGACCCTCGCCCAGCGCATCGCCGATCTCTGTCTCGCCGACGAGCGGGTGACAGCGACGGCCGTGACCATCCACAAACCCTCGGCGCCGATCTCGGTGCCGTTCGACGACGTTGTCCTGACCGTGCAGCGCAGAGCCGGAGAATCCTCGTGACTGAGACCCCTAGCCCCCACGTCATCGACGCGGACACCCTGAGCGGAGGCCTGA
>DASSDE010000748.1:0-8823 GCA_035697365.1 Kribbella sp.
CTGCCCATGGCCTCGATCGCCGGCGCGAGCGCGTCGTACATGGTCTTGTCTCCGGCCTCGGCCCGGCCTCTGGCGACGACCCCGGCCAGGCCGGCGCGCAGACCTGGAGCGAACCGCTCGGTCCCGACCGTCAGGTTGTGACCGACGCTGTCACCGAGCGACAAGAAGAACGCGCCGAAGAGCGGGCCGGCCGCCCCGCCGACCTTGCTGACGACGGTCCCGCCGACGTGGGTGAGCAGGGTGCCGGGGTCGGCGACCGTCCCAAGGTCCGCGATCACCGCGCGGAACCCCCGATCGAGGTTCGTGCCGTGGTCGGCGTCACCGATCGCGGCGTCGAGCGCGTTGAGGCGATCCTGCTGGCTGCTCACCAGGCGCCCGAACTCGCGGACCCACGCTGCCAGCATCGGTGCGGTGATGGACTGCGTCACGGGTCAGCCTTTCCCTGCCGGCACTGCTGCGGGAAGTACGGCGCGCTCGTCGGTACTGCGGGAGAGCGCGAGGAACGTGAATCCGGCCAGCACGCCCGCGCTCAACTCGGCCAGTAGGTAGATCGGCAGCTGACCGAACTGGACGTGGCCGCCGGCGAACTGCTGGATCAGCATCGGACCGACTGTCCGCGCGGGGTTCACCGACGCGCCGGTGGCGGGGGCGACCGGGATGATGACCGCGAAGACCACCAGGCCGATCGCGAGCCCGGCGAAACCGGCCGCGGCCTTGCGGTGCGTCGCGCCGAAGACCGTCAGTACCAGGATGAAGGTCCCGACGAACTCGGCGGTGAAGGCCTGTACGTTCCCGACGCCCGGTCCGTACGTGGCGACACCGAGCCCTACGTCGCTGGCCTTGGACCCGAGCACCCCGAGGATCGCGCCGGCGCCGAGCAACGCACCGCACAGCTGCGCCGCCAGGTACGCCGGGACCCGCGACCAAGGGAACTTGCCGGCCGCCGCGAGGCCGACAGTGACGGCGGGATTGATGTGGTTGCCGGAGATCGGGCCGAGTGCGTAGACGGTCGCCACCACCGCCGCGGCGAAGGCGAACGAGATCATGCCGAGGTCGGCCATCGTGAAGGGTGCGGCGCCGTTGGTCAGCAGCGTCGCAGGCACCGCGCCGACACCGACGAACACCAGGATCGCCGTGCCGAGCACCTCAGCGGCGAGCCGCTGCGGCAGGTTGTTGTCGTCCATGGAAGTCCCTCCAGGGTGCGCCCCGAGGCGAAGTGTTTCCGAAGAGCGTTCGACATTATCGAACGTAGGTCGGAAGTTACGCCTGTGGTTCACTGATGTAAAGGGTTGTTCGCTCAGCAGAGGGGTTGTCGATGATCCAGTCCGTCGATCGGGCTGTCCGGATCCTGACGGCGTTGCAGGGTGCGCGCCGGCTGAGCCTGTCCGAGCTTTCCGCCCGGCTCGGCCTGCCGCCGTCGACGACGCACGGGATCCTCAAGACCCTGCAGGCACACGGCATGGTGCTGCAGGACCGCGACTCGAACCGCTACCAGCTCGGGCCCGCGGTCCTGAAGCTCGGCAACGTCTACCTGGACACGCTCGAGCTGCGGTCCCGGGCGGTCACCTGGTCCGAGGAGCTCGCCCGGCGCAGCGGTCATGCCGTACGGACCGGCGTGCTGACGTACGACGAAGTGGTGATCATCCACCATGAGCCGCGGCCGGACGGCAGCCGGCAGATGCCCGAGGTGGGGATCGTGATCCCCGCGCATGCGAGCGCGCTGGGCAAGGCGATGCTCGCGTTCCTGCCCGAGCAGGCCGACGAGCTGCTGGCGGGGGAGACCCTGCGCAGTATGACGTCCGAGACCGTGGTCGATCCGGTCCTGCTGCGCAAGCAGCTCGACGACGTGGCGCGGGATGCGCTGGCGACCGAGCAGGAGGAGGCGGTGCTCGGCGAGGCGGGAGTCGCCGCGCCGATCTTCGACGCGTCCGGGCTCGCGGTCGGTGCCATCGGCATCGTTCTGCCCTCGGTCGACTGGGCGCAGGCGGACGCGACCTTCACCGCCGTCCGTGAGGCGGCCCGCAACATCTCTCGCGAACTCGGCGCCGCGCACTGGCCGGTCCGGCCCCGCTGACCCGCCTGGCTCTTTACAGCCGGATGACCGCGGCCTATGCTCCGAAACTCATTCGACATTATCGAATGCGATTCGAAGCAGCGAGGAGTGGTCCGACGTGAAGAAGCTCATCAACGATCCGGCTGAGGTCGTCCCCGAGATGCTGCAGGGTTTCGTCCTGACCAACCCGGGCGTCACGCTGCTGACGGACGGCGTCGTCGTCCGCGCCGATCACGCCGACCTGAGCCGGCGCGGCCAGGTGGCGCTGGTGTCGGGCGGCGGGGCGGGCCATGAGCCGGCGCACGCCGGGTACGTCGGTCCGGGCATGCTGACCGCCGCCGTGGCGGGTGACGTCTTCACATCGCCGTCCGTGGACGCGGTCCTGACGGCGATCCGCGCGGTCGGCGGCTCCGGTGGCGTACTGCTGATCGTGAAGAACTACACCGGCGACCGTCTGAACTTCGGGCTCGCGGCGGAGATCGCGCGGACCGAGGGGCTCGAGGTCGAGTTGGTCGTGGTGGCCGATGATGCCGCGCTCGCCGCGGACGGCGACAACGCCGGCCGCCGCGGTCTGGCCGGAACCGTGCTCGTCCACAAGGTCGCAGGCGCCGCGGCCGAGGCGGGCCTTCCGCTCGCAGAGGTGAAGCGCGAGGCGATCAATGCGGCGGAGTCCATGGCGACGATGGGCGTGGCGCTGTCCGCCTGCACGGTTCCCGCGGCCGGGCGGCCCGGCCTGGAGCTCGCCGCGAACCAGATCGAGTGGGGCCTCGGCATCCACGGCGAACCGGGTGTCGAGCGGGGCGAGCTCCGTCCGGCCGACGAGGTCATCGAGACGCTGCTCGCACGGCTGATCGCGGACCTCGGCATCGCGGCCGGCGAGCGCGTGGTGTTGCTGGTCAACAATCTGGGCGGTACGCCGGCGATGGAGCTCGGCATCGTCGCTCGCCGCGCGGTCGGCTACCTGGCCGAGCAGGGCATCACCCTCGAGCGCGCCTGGGTCGGCACCTTCCTGACGGCGCTGGAGATGGCCGGATGCTCGTTGTCGCTCGCCCGGGTCGATGACGAGCTGCTGACCCGCCTGGACGCGCCGACGCAGACGATCGCCTGGCCGGCTGCCCACCTCGGTCGTGTTGCGCACGGCGTGCCGGCGCCCCGCGAGCAGCGGGAGGTTGTTGCCGCGAGCACCGTTCGGCTCGACGAGGATTCCGTACTCTGGCGGACCGTCGAAGCGATCTGCGCCCAGCTCGTCGCCGCGGAGCAGGAGCTGACCGATCTCGACCAGCTCGTCGGCGACGGCGACCTCGGTATCAGTCTCGCCCGCGGCGCGCGGGCCATCCGCAGCGACAAGGCACAGTACGACGGAACCGATGACGTCACCGTGCTCCGCGGGATCGCCGGCACCGTACGGCGGGTTGTCGGGGGTACGTCAGGACCGTTGTACGCGGCACTGATCCTCCGGATGGCGGCGGCGCTGAACGCGGGAGAGCCGTGGCCGGTGGCGTTCGAGGCGGGTGTCGACGCGATCGCCGAGCTCGGTGGCGCCAAGGTCGGCGATCGGACCATGCTGGACGCGCTGGTGCCGGCCGCGACGGCGTTGCGTACGGGCGGACTGACCGATGCGCTGGCGGCGGCACGCGTGGGGACCGAGGCGACCGCTGACATCCGGGCCGCGCGTGGACGGTCGAGCTACCTCGGTGATCGGGTGCTCGGCGTCGTCGATCCCGGCGCCCGGGCGGTCGTTGTCCAACTCGAGGCGATCCGCGCGGTCATCGAGGCCCCAGCCGCCGTCAACTGAGCCGGTTGCCGGCCTCCCTGTGCTGACAGTTATGGTTTGACGGCGCATTGTCACCAAATCATGGGGTCGGCATCTTCCGCCGGAGCGGACCCTGGGGGTTCGCTCATGAAGAAGGCCGTACTAGCCGTTGTCACTGCGGGCGCTGTCGCCGCCGCGGCGCTGGTTCCTTCGGGGCCGGACGTGCAGGCTGCCACTCAGTCTGCCGCCGAGTCTGCTGCGACGCACAGTGCGCCGCGGGGTTTCGGGTCCGCGGTGTCGTCGGTGCAGCAGACGTCCTGGCAGACGAACGCGAGCGTCAACGCGGTCGCCGTCGCCGGGAACCTGGTGTTCGCGGGCGGGTTGTTCACGCGGGTCCGCCCGCCCGGCAAGGCCCGGGGCGTTTCGGACGCTCCGCGGAAGTACTTCGCGGTCTTCGACCGGACCACCGGCGTACCGACGCGGTTCGCGCCGAGTGTCAACGGACCGGTGTGGAGCGTTGCCGCGTCTCCGGACGGCCGCCGGGTTGTGATCGGTGGCGACTTCACCGCCGTCGACGGTGTGGCCCGGTCGCGAGTGGCGATGTTCGACGTTGCCACCGGCAAGCTTGTGACCGGCTGGGACCCGGTGGTGAGCTACCGCGTCGCCGCGCTGAAGGTCACCGGCAGCACCGTCTACCTCGGCGGCTCGTTCGGTACGGTGGACAGGGTCGCACGCAGCCGGGTCGCCGCTGTCGCGCTGAGTACGGGTGCGCTCCTCCCGTGGAACCCCGACGCCGATGACGACGTACACGCGATCGAGGTGTCCACCGACGGCTCTCGTGTCTTCGTCGGGGGCGGCTTCAACCACATCGGTGGCCGCTCCTCGCACGCACTCGCGATGCTGAACCCGACCAGTGGCGCGGCGTACGCGATGCCGGCCGCTGCCGCGATCCCGGCTCTCACGCCGGACTGCGACAGCCGGGTGAAGGACCTGGAGGTCCAGGGGAACAAGGTGTTCGCGGCGAATGCGGGCTCCGGCATCGGGTGCTACGACGGGGTGCTCGCCGCGGATGCGACGACCGGCAAGCTGATCTGGCAGAGCCACTGCCTGGGCGCGACCGAGGCGATCGTGGCGATCGGCAACTGGTTGTACAAGGGATCGCACGCGCACGACTGCAGCGCGGACGGCGAGTTCCCCGACAAGACCGGCATGCATCACCTGCTCGTCTACAGCGCGATCACCGGCAAGCTCGGCCCGTGGTTCCCGAACACCGACGCCGGCGGCTCGACGCTGGTCGGCCCGCTCGGCTTCGCGTCCGGCGGTAACGACCTCTGGGCGGGTGGCGACTTCACCGAGGTGAATGGCGTACCGCAGGAGGGCCTGACGCGCTTCACCAATGTCCCGGGCGGTGCCGCACCGGCTCGCCCGGCCGCCCCGAAGGTCGCGAGCGCCCGGCCGAACAAGGTGACGATCGCCTTCCCCACGGTGCTCGACCGCGACAACCTCACGCTCACCTACCTGCTCTACCGCGGCAACACCCGGATCGGTACCTGGTCCCGAACGTCGAACTCCTGGACCAAGCCGACCGTCACGTCGGTCACCGACTCGGGTCTGAGCTCGGGCGGCACCGTGTCCTACCACCTCGAGGTCAGCGACGGCCGCAACGTCCAGAACAGCCCGGCAGCCAGCGTAAAGGTCCGCTAGAGCTAATTATGTTCTCCGGTAAAGAAATGTAGAGTGAGGAGCAGTCGGCAGAAAAGGGACGGGCGATGACCAGGGTTTGGCGCGAGCTCAGCGAGGGCTGGCAGCTCGAAGCAGTGCATCCCGAGCAGGTTCCAGCAGTGCGGGGTCCCGTGCCCGCCACAGTTCCGGGGACCGCGATCACCGATCTGCTCGCCGCAGGCCTGGTGCCGGACCCCTATCTCGACGAGAACGAGCAGCGACTGGACTGGGTCGGCCGCCAGGCCTGGCGGTACCGCTGCCGCTTCGAGGCTGGCCGGACCGGCGTCTCCGAGCTTGCCTTCGACGGCCTGGACACCCTTGCGCGAGTGGTCCTGAACGGGCAGGAGCTCGGCCGTACGGCGAACATGCACCGCCGGTACCGCTTCGACGTGAGCGATGTCCTGCGCGACGGCGAGAACGAGCTCGTGGTCGAGTTCGACAACCCGTGGGGACCGTCCGAGCAGGCGGCCGCCGAAGGCTGGCCGGACGTCTACTCGCCGTACACCCACCTGCGGAAGATGGCGTGCAACTTCGGCTGGGACTGGGGGCCGGTCCTGGTGACGTCGGGTATCTGGCGGCCGGTGCGGCTGGAGCAGTGGACGACCGCCCGGCTCGGATCGGTTCGTCCGCAAGTAACAGTTGCTGACGGCAAGGGCCGGGTGACGGTCGACGTGCAGGTCGTCGGCACGGATGCGGAGGTTGTCGTCCGGGTCGCGGGCGTCGAGGCGTCGGCCGCTGCGCAGGACGGCTGGGCACAGGTCGAGCTGGTCGTCGAGGACCCTGACCTGTGGTGGCCGGTCGGGTACGGCGAGCAGCCGCTGTACGACCTTGAGGTGGAGCTCCGGCAGGACGGCGCGATCCTCGACACCTGGTCCAGGCGAGTCGGGTTCCGCAGTCTGGTCGTCGACACCGCGCCGGACGCGGACGGCATCCCGTTCGTGTTCGTCGTCAACGGCCGGCCGATCCCGATCCGTGGCGTGAACTGGATCCCTGACGACTGCTTCCCGCACCGCGTGGACCGCGCGCGGATCGACCGCCGGCTCGACCAGGCCGTCCGCGCGAACGTCAACCTGGTCCGCGTCTGGGGCGGCGGCGTCTTCGAGAGCGACGACTTCTACGCGGCCTGCGACGAGGCCGGCCTGCTGGTCTGGCAGGACTTCCTGTTCGCGGTCGCGCCGTACCCGGAGACCCCCGAGATGATGGCCGAGGTCGACGCCGAGGCACGGGACAACATCGAGCGGCTGATGAGCCACCCGAGCCTCGCGCTCTGGAACGGCAACAACGAGAACTGGCTCGGCTGGGGTCTCGAGGAGTGGAAATGGCCCGAGCGCGTCGACGGCCGCGGCTGGGGCAGTACGTACTACCTCGACGTCCTGCCGAAGGCCGTCGCCGAGATCGACCCGTCGCGCTACTACTGGCCCGGCAGTCCGTACTCGGGCAGTCCGGAGGTCTTCTACAACGATCCTTCCAAGGGACTCGTGCACCTGTGGGACGCGTGGAACGAGAAGGACTACACCGTCTACCGCGACTATCCCGCCAGATTCGTGGCCGAGTTCGGCTGGCAGGGTCCGCCGACGATGGCGACGCTCCTCCGGGCGGTGCACGACGACCCGCCGGCGCCGGACTCGCCCGGGATGCTCAACCATCAGAAGGCGTTCGACGGGAACGGCAAGCTCGACCGCGGCCTCGCGCCGCACTTCCCGCCACCGAAGGACTTCGAGGCCTGGCATTGGGCGATGCAGCTCAACCAGGCACGGGCGTTCCAGCTCGGCATCGAATGGTTCCGCTCGCTGCAGCCGCTGAACATGGGCACGATCATCTGGCAGCTCAACGACTGCTGGCCGGTCGTCTCGTGGGCTGTGGTCGACGGCGACGAGCGCCTGAAGCCCGCCTGGTACGCGCTCCGCCGGGCCTACCGCCCGCACCTGCTCACCATCCAGCCACGCCCGGAGGGACTCGCTGTGATTGCGGTCGCCGACGAGGACTGGACGGCGGACGTGACAGTGCGGCGGTTCGACCGCGACGGCACCGTCCTTGCTGAGCAGTCGGTGAAGCTGTCGACGGACGGCCTCGTCGCCGCGCAGGCACTGCTGGAGGTGGGAGAGCCAGGCGATCCCGCGCGGGAGTTCCTGATCGCGGAGACGGCCGACGGCGATCGTGCGTACTGGTACTTCGTCGAGGACAAGGACTTCGCGTACCAGCCTGCTGACTTGGACATCGTGGTCGACGGCAACGACGTGACCATCACCGCCCGCGTGTTCGTACGGGATCTGTCCGTACTGGACGCCGACGACATGCTGCTGACGCTGCTCCCCGGCGAGTCCGTCGTACTGAAGGTGCCGGAGGCAACGAACCTGGCGGTCAGGACGGCCAACGAGCTGGTCTAGATCGACGCGGCCCGGAAGGCGGTCGGGCTGACACCGTTGACGGCGTGGAACTGTCGCGAGAAGTAGAGCGGGTCGCTGTAGCCGACCCGTTCCGCGATCTCGGCAACGGGTAGTGCGGTAGTGATCAGCAGTTCGCGCGCGCGAGCGTTCCGCAGGCGGCGGAGATACTCGAGTACGCCCATGCCCGCGGACTGTTTGAACAACGCGGAGAAGTGCGACGTGCTGAGCCCCGCCAGCTTCGCGAGCTCGGCGACGCTCTGGCGGGTCGCGAGGTTCTGGCGGAGATGCTCCTGGACGAAGCGGATCCGGTCGTGGCTGCGCGCCTGGCCGCGCATCCGGTCGGCGGTCAGCTGCGTCAGCAGGTGCCACGCGGCGCCGGCGGCCGGGATCAGACTCGCCGCGGTCTCGTCGTGCTCCATGCTCGACAGCGCCCGGTCGACCAGCGACGTGGCCGCGTAGGTGTCGCGCAACTTGAGCGTGAGAGCGTTTTCGGGGCCGCGGACGGCGTCGATCAGCGGTGCGGCGTCCGTACCGCAGACGTGCAACCACCAGATCGACCAGGGATCGCGCTCGTCGGCGCGGTAGCTGTGCGGCAGGCCCTCCGGGATGACCGCGGCCTCGCCGGCCGAGGCGCGGACCTCGACGTCGCCGGCCGTGAGCAGGCCGGATCCTTCGGTACAGACGATGATGATCGCCTCCGGTGCGCCGGCCGGACGCGTCCGGCCGTGCCGGGCGGCGTGCGGGAAGTAGCCCGCGTCGGTGACCAGCAGCCGGCCGGTGATCGGTGCCGTGCGCATCCGCCGGACCAGCGGCCGGGGGAGGACCTGGATCCGCTGGCCGGGAAAGCCGTCGGGAATGAGCACCCGGCCAGCCTAGGGGGTGTCTGATGCTCAGGCGGCGACTTCGAC
>DASSDE010000749.1:0-3862 GCA_035697365.1 Kribbella sp.
GTGTTCGGCGATCGGCATCTCGACGTCGTGGTGGTGCGCGAGCTCGCTGATCGAGGCGCAGGACTTCACGCCCTCGGCGACCTGCCGGGTGCCGCCCAGGATCTCGGCGACCGTCAGGCCCTGACCGAGCTTCTCGCCGAATGTCCGGTTCCGCGACAGCGGTGACGAGCAGGTCGCCACCAGGTCACCGAGCCCGGCGAGGCCGGAGAACGTGTGCTCCTCCGCGCCCAGCGCCGTGCCGAGGCGGGCGATCTCGACCAGCCCGCGGGTGATCACCGATGCGCGCGCGTTGTCGCCGAAGCCCAGCCCGACGGCCATCCCGACCGCGAGCGCGATCACGTTCTTGCAGGCGCCGCCGAGCTCGCACCCGACGACGTCGTTGTTCGTGTACGGACGGAACGCGGGCGAATGGCACAGCTTCTGCAACCGGGCCGCGGTCCCCTCGTCCGCGCAGGCGACGACTGCCGCGGCCGGTTGACCCTCGGCGATCTCGCGCGCCAGGTTCGGACCGGAGACGACGGCGATCCGTTCCGGACCGGCGCCGGTGAGCTCGGCGATCACCTCGCTCATCCGCTTCGTCGTGCCGAGCTCGACGCCCTTCATCAGGCTGACCAGCGGTACAGCGTTCGGCAGCACGCCCGCCCAGTCCGCGAGGTTGGCCCGCAGCGACTGCGACGGCACCGCGAGCACGATGGCCTCTGCCCCATCAGCCGCCGCAGCGGGGTCGTGGGTCGCGGTGATCGCGTCCGGCAGCCGGATCCCGGGTAGGTACTCGGCGTTCTCGTGCGTGCTGTTGATCGCCGCACACACCTCCTCCCGCCGGGCCCACACCGACACCTGGTTCCCCGCGTTCGCCAGCACCGTGGCAAACGCCGTCCCCCAGGACCCGGCCCCGAACACCGCGACTTTGGTCATTCTTTCTCCTCACCTTCAGCGTTGCGGGCCTTGCGCAGGTCGTAGAGCTCCTTGGGTGGGGTCTCGCCGCGCAGCTCGCCGAGGGTTTCGGCGACCCGGGCCATGATCACCTCGGTTGCCTCGTGCAACAGCTGGTTGGTCAGCGGCTTGCCCTGGAACGCGCTCAGGTCCACCGGCGTACCGGCCCGCACGAGCAGCGTCTTGCGCGGCAGCAGCCGGATCCGGATCTTGCCCGTGTACGACCTGATGATCTCCTGCGCGCCCCAGTTCGCGACCGGGATCACCGGGCACCCGGTCATCAACGCGATCCGGGCCGCACCGGTCTTGCCGGTCATCGGCCACAGCTCCGGATCGCGGGTGATCGTGCCCTCCGGGTAAACGCCCACACACTCACCGCGTTCGACGGCCGCCACCGCATCCCGGAACGCGTCCGCGGCCTGGGCAGAATCGCGGTACACCGGAATCTGCCCGGCGCCACTGATGATGCTGCCCAGTACCGGGATCTTGAAGACCGACGCCTTCCCGAGGAACCGCGGGATCCGCCGGCACTCCCAGATGAAATAGCCGAGCAGCACCGGGTCGAAATGCGACAGGTGGTTCGGCACGTACACCACGCCGCCGTGCCGCGGCATGTTCTCCCGGCCGGTGAACCGGCACTTAGTGAACACGATCATGAACGGCTTGACGATCGCGACGATGATGCCGAACCAGAATCCCCGCGGCGGCCGTGGATCGTCACCCCTGCTGTCCACTGCTGCCTCCTGGTGGTCGAATGCGCCGTCGGTCATGGGAGAATCCTGCCTGATGGCAGACCTACAGGTCGCTCCCTGGACCCTGGTGATCCCGGTGAAGCGTACGGCGATCGCGAAGAGCCGGCTCGCTCCGGCCTACCCTCAGCACCGTCCCGAACTGGCCCGCGCGTTCGCGGTCGACACTACTGCGGCGGCCCTGAGATCTCCCCTGGTGCGGACCGCCCTGGTGGTCACCGACGACCCGCTGGTCGCCGCCGACGTGACCGCCGCCGGCGCGCTGGTGGTCCCGGATCTGCCCGCCGCAGGTCTGAACGAAGCGCTCTTGCATGGAGCCACTGTGGCGGCTGCGGAGTTCCCAGGCAACGGCGTCGCGGCCTTGTCCGCCGATCTTCCCGCGCTCCGTCCGGCCGAGCTGACCGCGGTCCTCGCGGCCTGTACGGCGGCTCGCTCGTTCGTCGTCGACCAGCCCGGCAGCGGTACGACGCTGCTCGCGGCTGCGCCCGGCGTACCGCTGGATCCGCGCTTCGGTGTCGGATCCGCCCTGGCCCACCAGGCGTCCGGCGCGATCCCGATCGAGCTCACCGGGATCGAGTCGGTTCGTCGCGATGTCGACACTGCGGCCGATCTCGCGCACGCCGTCCAGCTCGGGGTGGGTCCGGCGACGGCGGACGTACTGTCGCTCGTGCTCGGCGCCGCAACCGGGACTGAAGGACTAGCCTGCTGACATGCAGGCAACCGTGAGCAAGTACGACGGCGAGACGTTCTCCGGTGCGGTGCTGACCGACACCGGCATCGAGCTGCCGTTCACCGTGCACGCCGTCGCCGACACCCCCGTACGGCATCTGCGGGTCGGCCAACGGGTGCGGATCGAGACCACCGGCTCCGGCCCCGCTTTGGCGATCACCAGACTCGAGTTCGGCACCAAGCTGTAGTTGCCCAGAGCATCTCCGGACACGGCGAAGGCCGGTCATCCCTGGAGTGGGGTGACCGGCCTTCGCTGTCGTGCGGGTGCCGCAGTGCGTGAAGATCAGCGAGCGGTACGCTTCGCCGCGGTCTTCTTGGCGGGGGCCTTCTTGGCCGGCGCCTTCTTCGCAACGGTCTTCTTGGCCGGGGCCTTCTTCGCCGGGGCCTTCTTGGCAACGGTCTTCGCCGGCGCCTTCTTGGCAACCGTCTTGGCCGGGGCCTTCTTGGCGACCGTCTTCTTCGCTGCGGCGGTCTTGGTGGCAGCAGCCTTGGCCGGAGCAGCCTTCTTGGCCGGGGCGGCCGCCTTGGTGGCGGTCGCGGTGGCTTTCGGGGCAACCAGCTTCGGCAGCTTCTTGGCGCCGGAGACGACGGCCTTCAGCTCCGCACCGGCGCGGAACTTCGGAACCGTGGTCTTCTTGGCGCGCTTGGTCTCACCGGTCCGCGGGTTGCGCACGATGCGCGCACCACGCTCGATGGCCTCGAAGGCACCGAAACCGGTGATGGCGACCTTGCCGCCCTTCTTGGTCAGCTCACGCTGGACGGTGTCGATCACCGACTCCAACGCGTGCTGGGCCTGGCGGCGGTTTCCGTCGAAGTGCACTGCGAGCGCTTCGACCAACTGGCTCTTGTTCACTGCTTCCCTCCGTGAACGTAGGCGTCGAGCACAGCGCTCGATCTCACAGGAACGTTATGGACTCAACGGGTCGTTCACAAACACCAACGCGGCAATTCGGCCTTGTTTTAGGCGATTCGTGCCACAATTTGGCCCGATTCGGGCCCCCAGAGGGCTTTTCGCGGCAGTTTCAGAGCCAGCCGCGGCGTTTGAAGATCTGGTGCAGACC
Organism: Kribbella sp.; assembly: GCA_035697365.1. Taxonomy (GTDB): domain Bacteria; phylum Actinomycetota; class Actinomycetes; order Propionibacteriales; family Kribbellaceae; genus Kribbella. Next base: position 3,473 of record DASSDE010000749.1, read on the forward strand.
TCCACACACCAAGGCCATCAGGCCGATCGCGAAGGGGTATCCGTACTGCCAGTGCAGCTCCGGCATCTTGTCGAAGTTCATCCCGTAGACGGTGCCGATCAGCGTCGGGGCGAACAGGATCGCCGCCCAGGCAGAGATCCGCTTCACCTCCTCGTTCTGCTCGCTGCTGGCGATCGCGAGGCTCTTCATCTCCTCGTTCTGCTGCTGGGCGACCAGGGTCGCGTTCACCGTCAGGATGTCGCGGAGCAGCTCGCGGAAGCCGTCGACCTTCTCCACCACCTCGGTGACGTGATCGGCGACGTCGCGCAGTGAGCGTTGCAGTTCCTCGTCCACGCCGTACTTCTGGAAGCCGCCGCGGAGCTGGTCGAGCATCCCGGTCAGCGGCCGGGT
>DASSDE010000750.1:0-7979 GCA_035697365.1 Kribbella sp.
ACGAGGCTCTGAACCTCGCCGTACCGCTAGGACTGCCAGTACGTCTCGACGCAACCGCCGCCACACTCACCCCAAGTGGTCTCGCAGGAAGCTGAACGCCTGCGGGTAGGCGTCCAGGCGGTTCGTCAGCTTGGCCAGGCCGTGCCCCTCGTCCGGGTACACGAGCAACTGGCACGGTACGCCGCGCTTGGTGAGCGCCTCGGTGACCTGCTCGGCCTCGGACAACGGCACCCGTGGGTCGTTGGCGCCGTGGATGACGAACAGCGGAGCGCGGATGTCGTCCACGCGGCTCAGCGGACTCGCGGACTGCAGGAACTCGCGGTCCGTCGCCAGGTAGCCGTACTCGCGCTCCCGCATCGCCCGGCGGTAGTCCGAGGTGTTCTCCAGGAACGTCACCAGCGAGGCGATCCCGACGATGTCCACACCGGCCGCCCACAGGTCCGGCTGGAACGAGACACCCGCGAGCACCATGTACCCGCCGTACGAGCCGCCCCAGAGCGCAGCGCGCTGCGGGTCGGCGTCGATCGTCGGCAGCCAGGCGTTGATCGCGGCCAGGTCCTTCACCGAGTCCAGCCGGAGTTGGCGATCGTCCAGCGAGTACCAGCGCTTGCCGTAGCCGGCCGAGCCACGGACGTTCGGTACGACGACGGTGTGGCCCTCACCGGCCAGTGAGGAGATGATCGGGCTCCACATCCGCATCGCGGCGCCTTCCGGACCGCCGTGCACGTGGACCACGGTGGAGCCGAGGTTCGGAGCGGTCGGCCGGAACACGAACACCGGCACCTGCTCGCCGTCGAACGACGGGACGCGCAGCCTCTCCGGATGCTGCAGCTCGGCCGGGACCTCGACAGCGTCGATGGTGTCGATCGCGGTCAGCTCACCGTTCGGTACGAACCGGAACACGGTCGGCGGTGTCACCGGCGAGTTGTAGGTGATCGCCGCGAACGACCCGTCCGGCGACCAGATCGGATCCGGCGCGGCCACGGTCAGTGCTGCACAACCACCGGCGGGCAGTTCGAGCGGAGCAATCGCGGACCCGTCGTCGACTCGGTGCAGGGCCAGCGACACCTCCCCGTCCTCCAGTACGGCGACCAGCAGGTGTTCGCCGTCCGGTGACGGCCACCCGGCGAGGTCACGCGCGTCGTCCAACAGAAGGTCGGTCCAGGCGGCATCACTGACGTCGTACCGGCGGAGGGCCATCCGGTCGCGGTCGGCATTGCTCGAAACGAGGAACGCCGACGAGTCCGGCAGCCACGCGACCGGGCCTTGGTCGTTGTGCGCGTCCTCTGCGGTGAGCTCGGTGACCGCCCGGCTCGACGTGTCCACCAGGAGCAGCTGCATCGAGTTGGCCGGGCTACTGGCCTTGGAGAGGACGACCCACTTGTCGTCCGGTGACGGGTCGACGGCCATCACCCAGCCGCCGGCGTCGTACAGAACGGTCTCGCTGCCGGTGGTGAGGTCGCGGGTGACCAGGTCGAAGTCGACGCCGTTGCGGCGGTTCGTTGTGTAGAGGACGCGTCCGGCACGGGCAGAGACCAGGTGGTGGATGTACTCCTGGTCGTGCACCAGCGGTGTCAGCGCGGGCAGGTCCTCGTCGGTGAGATCGAGCAGCGACAGCTGACCGCGCTCGTTGCCGCCCGTGTCGTGCTCGACGACCACCCGGCTGCTGCCCGGGACGAACCGGGCGCCGCGGCAGGTGTCGCCAAGGTCGGTGAGTGCACGCCAGGTGCCGTCGGGGGCGACCTCGTTGACCTGGCGGGTGCCGGTGCCGTCGTACAGGACCAGCATCCGGCCCTCGTCGTCGATGTCGCAGGCCAGTGTGGTGGGCAGGGAGAACAGCGTCGTCAGCAGCACATCGCCATCCTGCCACCCACCCCAGGTCGCTTGCGTCCGAAGATCTGAGGTCTCCGGACCCCGATTCTTCGGACGCAAGCGGCTGTCAGCGGTCGCCGTGCCAGGAGTGCCAGAGGGCGGCGTACGCGCCCTGGGCGTCGACGAGTTCGTCGTGCGGGCCGAGCTCGACGATCTTGCCGTCCTCGACAACCGCGATCACGTCGGCGTCGTGGGCGGTGTGCAGCCGGTGCGCGATCGCCACCACGGTCCGGCCCTCCAGTACGGTCGCGAGCGACCGCTCCAGATGCCGGGCCGCGCGCGGGTCCATCAACGAGGTCGCCTCGTCCAGGACCAGCGTGTGCGGGTCAGCGAGCACCAGCCGGGCCAGTGCGACCTGCTGTGCCTGGGCCGGCGTCAGCGAGACCCCACCGGACCCCACCTCGGTGTCCAGACCGTCGTCGAACCCGGCGACCCAGCCGTCGGCGTCGACCGACCGCAGCGCAGCCCACAGGTCCGCGTCGGACGCGCTCTCCCTCGCCAGCCGCAGGTTGTCCCGCACGCTGCCGACGAACACGTGGTGCTCCTGGTTCACCAGGGCCACGTGACTGCGCACCTGCTCGGCAGACATCCGGTCCAGCGCCGCACCACCCAGGGTGATGTCACCGACGCGTGGCGAGTAGATGCCGGCCAGCAACCGGCCCAGCGTCGACTTGCCCGCACCGGACGGCCCGACCAGCGCCACCCGGGCGCCCGGCTCGACCGTGAGCGTCACGCCGTGCAATACGTCGCGACCCTCCAAGTACCCGAAGCGGACGTCGTCGGCCAGTACGGTCCGGCCGTCCGGCTCGTCCTCACCGGGCGCGGCAGCCTCCTCGACCTCACGGACACCGACCAGTCGCGCCAGCGACACCTGCGCCACCTGGAGCTCGTCGTACCAGCGGATCATCATGTTGACCGGCTCGACGAGCATCTGGATGTACAGCGCGCCGGTGGTCAACGCACCGACCGTCAGCCAGCCCTGGATCGCGAACCCGCCACCGATCACCAGCACGGCCGCCAGCGCGACCGTGTGTGTCATGTTGATGATCGGGAACAGAATCATCCGCAGATACAGCGTGTACCGCTCCCACGCGACCCACTGGCCGATCCGGGTGTCACCGAACTGGATGCGGCGGGTGCCGAGCCGGTGCGACTCGACGGTCCGGCCCGCGTCGACCGTCTCGGCCAGCGCCGAGGCGACCGCGGCGTACCCGGCCGCTTCCGACCGGTACGCCGAGGGCGCACGGCGGAAGTACCACCGGCCGCCGATGATCAGGATCGGTGTCGCGATCACGACCGCCACGGCCAACGCCGGCGCGGTCACGATCAGCGCGCCGATCAGCAGCGCTGCCCAGATGACCGCGATCGTCAGCTGCGGTACGGCGTCGCGCATCGCGTGCGACAGCCGGTCGATGTCGGTGGTGATCCGGGACAGCAGGTCACCGGTGCCGGCGCGCTCCAGTACGCCTGGTGGCAGGCCGACCGCGCGGACCAGGAAGTCCTCACGGAGGTCCGCGAGCATCTCCTCACCGAGCACCGCGCCGCGCAGCCGGGTCAGCCGCACGAACACGGTCTGCACCGCCAGCGCGATCACGAAGCCGATCACGACCGACGGCAGCTTCACGTCGGTGCGGCCCTCGGACAGCTTCTGTACGACGTTGCCGAGCAGCCACGGGCCGACCATGCCGCTGAGCGCGGCCACCGCGTTCACCGCGGTCAGCCACAGGAACTGGCGGCGGTGCCGGCGGAACAGCGACCTGATGTACGCGCGTACGGTAGCGCCCTGCGCCACCGGGAGCCGCACCACTTCCTGCGGGGCTGCCGGGTCGTACTCTGGGCGCCTCACACTGACTCCTCGAACGTTGCTTCTTCTTCACGGGTGACAACAGCGCGGTACTGCGTGTTGCTGTGCAGCAGCTCCTGGTGCGTACCGACAGCGGCCACCCGGCCGTCCGGTACGAACACCACTCGCTCGGCGCGGTCCAGCATCAGCGGGCTGGACGTGAACACCACCGTGGTCCGGCCGGACCGCAGCAGCCGCAGACCGTCCGCGATGCGTGCCTCGGTGTGCGCGTCGACCGCACTGGTCGGCTCGTCGAGCACGAGCACCTGCGGGTCGACGTACAGCGAACGCGCCAGCGCCACGCGCTGCCGCTGACCACCGGACAGCGACCTGCCGCGCTCGGTCAGCACAGCCTTCATGGCGTCGGTCTCACCAGCGGGCAGCGTCTGTCGCAGTACGTCGAGGATGTCCCCGCACTGTGCTGCGTCCAGCGCCGTCTCCGGAGAGACCGCACCGCTGGCCGGCACGTCGAACAGGTCACGCACCGTCCCGGACAACAGCACCGGGTCCTTGTCCTGCACGAGCGCTACCGTGCGCGCCGAGTCCAGCGGGAGGTCGTCCAAGGCGACACCGTCGAGCAGCACGGAAGGCTCGTCGGTGGCCGACGGGCTGTGACCACCCAACCGGTCGGCCAGCAGACCCCCGGCGTCCGGGTTGCCGCTGACGACCGCGGTGAAGCTCCCGGCCGGAACGTGCAGCCCGGTGACCGGGTCCAGCAGGTCGCCCTCCGGCAGCTGCGCCTCGGCGGTGCCCTTGGTCTCGTCGGTCCGCTGCAGCGCCAGCACGCGCGCTGCACGCCGCGCAGACACCTTCGAGAAGATGAACGCGCTCGCCGTCTCCTCGAACGTGTGCAGCGGCACGAGCATGAACGTGATGAAGCCGTACGTCGTGACGAGCTCACCGACCGAGATGTGGCCGGACGTCACCAGCCGGATGCCCATCCAGACGACGAGCACCAGGAACAGGCCGAACAGCAGCACCTGCAGGGCCGCGATCAGCGACCACATCCGGGCACTGCGGACCGCACTGCTCCGGTACTCCTGGGAGGCGTCGCGGTAGCGCTCCAGGAACAGCTGCTCACCGCCGATGCCACGCAGCACGCGCAGCCCGGCGACGGTGTCGGCGGCGAGCTCGGTGGCCCGGCCGCCCTTGGCCCGCTGCTCGTCCGCACGGCGCTCCGCGGGCCCCATCAGCGGGACGATCGAGAACGCCAGCACCGGGACGGCGACGGCGACCACGAGACCGAGCCGCGGCTCGTACAGCAGCAGGCCGACGACGACCGCGAAGCAGGTCAGCAGCGCGGCCACGAACCGGCCCAGCACCTCGACGAACCAGCCGATCTTCTCGACGTCGCCGCTGCTCACCTGCACGACCTCGCCGGCGGCGATCCGGCGGGTCAGCAGCGAGCCCAGCTCCGCGGCCTTGCGGAACAGCAGCTGCTGCAGGCGCGCCGCAGTGCTGATCCAGTTGGTCACGACGGCCTGGTGGAAGAACGAGTCGGCTGCGGCCTTGGCCGCACCGAAGCCGAGCAGCAGGGCACCGCTCAGGATGAGCTTGGGCCACGACAGGTCGATGGCCGCCTGCACGGCAAGCCCGACCGCGACCGGGGCCGCGGCGATACCGCCGAAGTACACGAGGCCCCAGAACACCGCGAGCGCCTGCCCGCGGAGCTGCTGGTGCTCCAGCCAGAGAATGAGTCGGAGGCCGGAACGGGTGTCTGGCGCACCCGGATCGGCGAACGGAATGAGGCGCAACGACATGACGTCTCACAAAGAGGCATAGAGGGATGAAAAAGGGAGCCTGACCAGGCGAATACAACAAGCGTAGGCGGCCCCGCCGACAATCCGTCAAACCGTTTTCCCGGACACCTCGGAAGGGTCGCCGGATCGACTAGTACAGTCTTCAACTGATGAAGGGATGCGGGTGGAGGAGCTGACGCGCGGGCGGCGGCTGCTGGTGCTGGCGATCTGCTGTTCCAGCCTGTTCATCGTCGGCCTGGACTCGACGATCGTGAACCTGGCGCTGCCGACGATCAGGTCCGAGTTCGGGGCCTCGGTCGCGAAGCTGCAGTGGACGATCGACGCGTACACGCTGGTGCTGGCCAGTCTGCTGATGGTGTCCGGATCGACGGCGGACCGGATCGGTCGGCGACGGACGTTCCAGGCCGGGCTGGTGCTCTTCGGCATCGGCTCGTTGCTGTGCGGAGTCGCGCCGACCGTCGACCTGCTGATCGTGTTCCGGGCGCTGCAGGCGGTCGGCGGATCGATGCTGAACCCGGTCGCGATGTCGATCATCACCAACACCTTCACGAACCCGCGCGAGCGGGCGCAGGCGATCGGTGTCTGGGGTGGCGTGGTCGGGCTGAGCATGGCGGTCGGTCCGGTCGTCGGCGGCACCCTGGTGGACGCCGCCGGGTGGCGGTTCATCTTCTGGATCAACGTGCCGGTCGCGGTCGGCGCCGTACTGATGACGGCGTTCTTCGTGCCCGAGTCACGGGCGGCCGTGCCGCGGCGGATGGACCCGGTCGGGCAGGTGCTCGTCGTACTGCTGCTCGGCGGCCTCACGTACGGGATCATCGAGGGCCGGTCCGCGGGCTGGGGGTCGCCGCTGATCATCGGGTGCTTCGCCGTGTTCGTCGCGGCGTTGGTGTCGCTCGTGTACTACGAGCGTCGCCGGGCGGAGCCGTTGCTGGATCCGCGGTTCTTCCGGAGCGCGCCGTTCTCGGGAGCCACACTGATCGCCGTGTGCGGGTTCTCGGCGTTGTCGGCGTTCCTGTTCCTCAACTCGCTCTATCTGCAGTCGGTACGTGGCTTTACCGCACTGCATGCCGGTCTGCTGACACTGCCGATGGCTGCGATGACGGTGGTGTTCGCGCCGATCTCTGGGTGGCTGGTCGGCCACCGTGGTCCACGTGTGCCCCTCGTGGTCGCGGGAGCGATGCTGGCCGTGTCCGGGCTGGTCCTATCCCAGTTGACCGCTAGTACTGCGACTGTGCAGCTACTCGCCGCCTACCTGGTCTTCGGACTCGGCTTCGGCATGCTGAACGCACCTATTACCAATGCAGCCGTCTCCGGGATGCCGCGAGCGCAGGCCGGTGTGGCTGCAGCCATCGCGTCCACCAGCCGGCAGGTTGGTGCCTCATTGGGCGTGGCCGTCGCCGGGACCGTGCTGACAGCCCGCCTGGTCGGTCCGTTCGAGACAGGTTTTGTCAGCGCGGCCCAGCTCTGCTGGTTCATCATCGCGGGCAGTGGAGTGCTGGTGCTTGCGCTGGGCGTGCTGACCACTAGTGCGTGGGCACGGCGTACGGCGGAGAACCTCGTCAAGGCCGGATAAGGCCGGCGCGGGTCAGAGCCTTGAGCCGGCCGCGGAGGATCTTCTGGCGGCGCTCCTCCCCGGGGAACAGTTCCAGGTAGGCAGGTCCCTTGGCCGCGAGCAGGTCGTCGTCCAAGCGCCGTACGGTGCCGGCCGGGGCACGGTGAGTCATGGCTGCTTGCACTGCGTTGCTGTCGATGCCTGTGAGCAGTTCGGTGAGCTGCTCCTCCGTGGCGACGCCGAGCCGATGCAGGATGCCCAGGATCCAGGCGTAGTGCGTCGTCTTCGCATGCGGTGCATCCGGGTAGCGCCGGTTCAGGTACGTCGTGAGCGTCGGCGTGGTGAGATCCAGCGGGGCTTTGTCCTCCGCGGTTGCGGCCAGCTCGCGGTACAGCCGGTCGATCTCGGTGAACTCGTTGTCGGCCAGCTCCATCAGCGCGGCCGCGAGCAGGAATCGCCGGTCGAACTCGGGCTTCCGCTCCGGTGGGATGTCCAGCTTGTACCGGATGTCGTGCTCGAACTCCGCCCACGCGTGCTGGACCGCGGTCCGGACCTGGATCTCCATCACCAGGTTCTTGAGCACCGCGTACTCGGGCAGCTCGCGACGGTGCTCGTTCAGCCGTACGAGGTAGTGCTTGCTGGCGTACCCGAAGACACCCTGCGCCCGGGTGTGCGCGCCCATGTCGGTGTGCTCGACGATTTCGAACTCTTCCTCGATCACCTCGCAGACCCGGTCCACCGCCTCGACCAGGAACGTGATCACCCGGGCCGCGACCAGGTCGGTGATCTGGTTCAGCGGGTCGTCGTACTTCGGCCGCGCCGGATCGTCCGGGTGCGGCTTCGACGCCTTCGCCAGGAACGACTCCGGATCCTTGGCCCGGGCGGTCGCGGTCAGGTAGTTGATGCCTTCTTCTTCGCCGATCAGCTCGTTGATCAGCGCCTCGAGCTTGCG
>DASSDE010000751.1:0-4388 GCA_035697365.1 Kribbella sp.
GAGGTCGAGCTGCTCACGGCCGAACGCCCGCAGGCTGGTGTCGACATCGGAGCGGATCCGGTCCGCGCTGATGTCCGCGTCCCAGGTGCTCTCGCTGGTTCGCGAATGACCGCCCTTGGTGCCGACCAGCACGCCGGAGCCACGGGCAGCCTCGGCCGCCAGCTCCTCGCCGTACGTCGGCACATCGACTCGGGTGTACGCGCGCGCAGTGTCGAGAATCGCAACGCCGGCAGCGATACCGGTCCGAATCGTCGCAAGGTCGACGCTCCGATCACGCGGCGCGAACGACATGCCTGCCACGCCGAGCGCGACCCTGCCTACAAGAGCTGTCACAGGTTCGCAGTCTAGCCAGGGTCAGGCTGGCGGTTCGGTGCCTGTTCGGTAGCCGGTCGGAGATACCCCGTACCGGCTGCGGAACCGCCGGGACAGGTGGAACTCGTCGGAGAAGCCGATCCGGCGGGCAATCTCGCGGCAGGTCAGATTGGTTGCCCGCAGCAAGGTTGCGGCCGCCTCGAGCCGCCGGTCGTTGCGGTACGCCAACGGCGATCTGCCGAACCGGTCCCGGAACACCCGCCGGAACCGGTCGTACTCGAGCTCGAGCCGGGTCGCCACGTCACGCATCTCCAGCCGGGCGGTCAGATCCTCGCTGAGCAGCCGCGCGGCGCGGTCCCAGCGCGCCGTCTCGTCGTCGACAGGCGGAGCCAACGCGGCGGAGAGCCACCCGGCCAAGGCCCAGATCTGCTGCTCGGCTCCCGAGCGCGGTGGCGCTCCGCGCAGCAGCAACGCCAGATCAGCCGGGCGAACACCACGCGGCAGCGGCCGCGGGCCCGACCAGGTCAACCGACCGGTCTGGCGCAACACATCGAAGGCGGGACCTTCGACCACGACGAACCACTCGCTCCAGCGCTCCCCGGGATGGGTGCCGTACCAATGCCGCTCACCGGGTAGCACCACGGTCAGCGAAGGCGCGACGATCGGTTCCGTGCGCCGATCCGCATGCCGGTAGAAGCCGGTGCCGGCCGTGACCAGCGAGATCACCGTTCCCGGCAGCGAGTGCAGCGGTCCCGGCACCAGCGGTTCAGCATCCGAAACCTCCCCGGCAAGCAGCACTCTGCCGAACGGTGTCGGGTCCTGGTCGGACATCGTGATCCGCTGAAAGCCGGCCATGGGTTCCAGCCTAGGTGCCAGAACGTGCATCGAACAGCCAGTGGGAGCATTCCCGGGGCGCTGATGGTTTGCCAGAGTGATCATCATGACGCAAACGGAGAAGACTCAGCTGGTCAGCGACGAGCAGGTGGCCCAGTACGCCGCCGAAGGGTACTTCGTCCTGGAGAACGTGATCGGCCCCGAGGACCTGGAGCTGCTGCGCAGTGCCGCGCAGTTCTCCATGGATCGCCTCGACGCCGCCATGGATGCGGCCGGGGCGGACCGGATCGGGATCAACGCCAAGGGCAAGCGGTACTTCAGCAACATGGTCTACCAGCAGCGCCCGGAGCTCCGGAGCTTCATCTTCGGCCCGGTCATGGAGCAGATCTGCCGCCGGGTGCTCGGCGAGAACGCGTACCTGTTCTGGGAGCAGTACGTGATCAAGGCCGGCGATCCGGACACCACGTTCGCCTGGCACCAGGATTCGGGGTACGTGCACGAGAACCATACGCCGTACCTGACCTGCTGGATCGCGCTGGACGACGTGACCGAGGAGAACGGGTCCGTCTACCTGCTCCCGTACAGCCGCTCCGGCATCAAGTCCTACATCAAGCACGTCCCGATCGAGACCGGTGACCGGGTCTGCTACTTCGGCTCCGATCCCGGGATGCCGGTGATCGTGCCGGCCGGATCGATCGTCTGCTTCTCCAGTACGGTCATCCACCGCAGCGGAGCGAACCTGACCGACAAGCTGCGTCGGGTCTACCTGCTGCAGTACTCCCCCGAGGTCATCATGAACGGCGACGGTACGGCGCCGCACGGCTCCTTCGAACCGTTCCTCGCCGCCGGCGCCGTCACCGCCGACCGTTCCTGACTCCTCAGCTGCGGTCGCCGGCGAACGGGTTCGGGATCGCGTCGAGCAGCAGCCGGGTGTACTCGTCCTTGGGCGAACGGATGACGTCGAGCGAGGAGCCCTGTTCGACCACCTTGCCCTCGTTGAGCACGACGACCTCGTCGCAGAGCATCCGGGCGCTGAGTAGGTCGTGGGTGATGTAGAGGATCCCGACGTTCCGCTCCTGCACGAGCTTGTCGAACAGCTCGAGCACCTCGGCCCGGATCGACACGTCGAGGCTCGAGATCGGCTCGTCGGCGACGATCAGCTCGGGTTCGACCGCCAGCGCGCGGGCGATCACCACTCGTTGCCGCTGGCCCCCGGACAGCTCGTGCGGGTAGCGATTGAGGAACCGTGCGCCCGGGGACAGCGCCACGGTCTCCAGCAGTTCGATCATCCGCTCTCGCAGTGGCGCACCGCGCAGGTGCTGGAAGTTGATCAGCGGCCGGGCCAGTGCGGCGCCGAGCGTCTTCGTCGGGTTCAGCGCCGAGTACGGATCCTGGAACACCATCTGCACGCTGCCGCGATAGCTGCGCAGCCGGCGGCCCCGCATCCGGGCGACGACCTGATCGCCGTCGGAGCCGTGGAAGGTGATCCTGCCCGATGTCGGCGCATCGACCCCGGTGATCATCCGCGCGATCGTCGACTTCCCGCTACCGCTCTGTCCGACCAGCGCGGTCACGCCGCGACGACGCAGGACGAAGTTGACGCCGCTCACCGCCTCGGTCCGGACCGCGTGCAGTCCCTGCCGGCGGACGTACGTCTTGGACACGTCCTCGATGGTGACCAGCGGCTCGCTCGAGGTGGTCTCCACCGCCGACTTCACGAACTGCGGACCCGCGAACGTACGGATCACCGGTCCGACCTCGATGCCCGTCCCGTTCTCGGTGGCACCGCGCTGGATCGCCGCGACGTGGCAGGCCACCAGGCCCTGCCCGATGACCGTCTGCGCGGGCTCGATGTCGGTACAGGTATCGATCCGCTCCGGACACCGGGCCGCGAACGCGCATCCGCTGGGCCGATGCGCGAGATCCGGCGGCCGGCCCGGAACGTAGGTGATGCGTACGGTCTCCGCACGGGGATCGCCGTACGAGCCCAGCAATCCCTTCGTGTACGGGTGCAGCGGGTCGCGGAGCAGCTCCCGGGTCGCCTGTTCCTCGGCGAGCTTGCCCGCGTACATGACCATGGTCCGGTCGGACAGGTCGAGTACGGTGCCGAGGTCGTGGCTGATGAACAGCACCGCGAAGCCGAGCTCGGCCTGCAGCCGCCGGACGTTCTCCAGGATGCTGTGCTGGACGACGACATCCAGCCCGGTCGTCGGCTCGTCCAGTACGACGAACCGCGGCCCGATCGCGAGTGCCAACGCGAGATTGACCCGCTGCCGCATGCCGCCGGACAGCTCGTGCGGGAACGCGGTCATGAACTTCGGATCGATCAGGACCATCTCGAACAGGGTCGTGATCCGCTCGGTGATCTCCCGGCCGCGCAACGCCGTGTGGCACTGGATCACGTCGGCGAACTGGGCGTCGACCCGCGTCACCGGGTTCAGCGAGTTCATACTGCTCTGGAAGACCGTGGAGATGTCGCGCCAGCGGTACTGCCGCAACTCGTCCTGGCTCAGGGCGGTGATGTCGGTGCCGTCGAAGACGATCGATCCACCGCTGATCCGTCCCGGGCGTTCCAGCAACCGCAGTACGCCCATGCCGACCGTGGTCTTGCCCGACCCGGACTCGCCGATCAGGCCGACGAACTCACCGTCGTCGATGCTGAAACTGAGGTGGCTGACCGCGTCGACGGCCGGCCGCTGCTTGGGTTCGTAGCTGATCGACAGGTCGCGTACTTCGAGGAGCGGCATGGCTCAGTCCTCCCTGAGGTGCGGATTGCTGAGCAGGTCGATGCCGAAGTTGATGAACGCCATCGACGTGATCAGGACGGCCAGGACCAGACCGGGGACGAAGACCCAGGCGAACAGGCCCTGGGAGATCGCGCCGGCGGCGTCGGCCTGGTAGAGGATCGTTCCCCAGGACACCGAGTCGCTGCTGCCGAGTCCCAGCACCGCGAGGCCCGCCTCGGCGCCGATCGCACCGGTGGCCGCACCCACGAACGCGGCCGCGACCAGCGAGGTCATGTTCGGCAGGATCTCGGAGAAGATGATCCGCAGCGTGCCGTCGCCGGAGAACTTCGCCGCGGTGACGAAGTCCCGGTTCCGCAGCGTGATGATCTGCGCCCGCTTCGCCCGTGCGGAGCCCGCCCAGGACGTGATCGCGATGACCCCGACGATCAACGGGATACCGCGCGTACTGGAGTACGCGACCAGCGTGATGATCAACGGCAGCACCGGGATCACCAA
>DASSDE010000752.1:0-4976 GCA_035697365.1 Kribbella sp.
GCCGTTGGCGTTGCGCCCCGGCCACGGGACGTTGCTCGGTGAGCTCGTCCCGGCGCCGGTGCCGATTGTGCTTGCGGCGTTGGTTGCCGTCGGCATCGGATGGGCTGTGTTGCGGTGGAGTGATGCTCCGGAGTGGTCCCCGGAGCATCAGCTCTGGCTGGCCGGCGGCATCCTCGTCTCGCACACCGCGTTCATGGCCCCGGCCGCACCGATCTCGGTTGTCGCCGGTGTGATCACCATCGCGCTCGAGATCTTCCTGCTCATGCTCCTCGCCCGCCGGGTACGCAGCCGGGTCTAGAAGCGTGCGGCCGTCACCAGGGTCGCGCGGCGGTCGTCGGTGAGCGGTCCGTCTTCGAGCCGCTTGCCGGTCTCCGACGCGTGCAGCATGCCGGCCGCGGACACGAACCCGACGTGGTGCACCGGCTTCCCGGCACGGGCGAAGAAGTACAAGTCGCCGGGGCTGACCTCGTCGATCGGGATGTTCGGCAGAGTGTCCGCCTGGTCGTGCGCGTCCCGCGGCGTCCGCAACCCGAGCACCCGCGCGACGGTATGGATCAGCCCAGAGCAGTCCAGCCCGTACGCCGACGTACCGCCCCAGAGGTACTCGAGCCCGAGGAACTGCTCGCCCAGACGCAGGCGCTCCTCGACCGCAGCCGGCTCCGAGGCAAGCCGCAGTGCGGCGTCCTGCAGCCAGCCGGACCCGCCGTCCGGAGTCGCCACCCGCGTGTGACCGTCGGCACGCTCGTCTGACGCCAGCACGGTCCCGAACGACAGCTCGGCCAACGGGCGGCCACCAGGCTCGGCCAGCAGCGTCGCTGACGGTACGGCGATCGCGACCGGGTCGGCCGCGCTCTGCGGCAGCTCGCCCAGATGGCTCGACGGGATCCAGCCCGGGTACCCGAGCTCGTCCTGGGACGACGGCTGCCAGGGCGCGGCGATCTCGGCCCAGCCGTCGCGTTCCGAGCGCACCAGTACGGGCTCGGCGAACAACAGCTGGGTCAGGGTCCGGCCGTGCAGGCCGAGCCGGGTCTCGGTGTCCATCGACTTCGCCCAGCCGGCTACGTCGGGTTGTGCGGCGGTCGCGGGAGCATCGATGTCACGCGGAGCGTCCGGAGACGTCCAGACCGTGCTGACCGGGACCTTGGTGGCGGCTAACCTCATGCGCTCAAGCCTGTCACGCCCAGCCCGGGATCAGAAGGCAGGTGGATCTTCGAGCCCTCGTACCGGATGCCGCCGGTGACCGCAGGCTCCCGCAGCCACCAGGCGGCGTCGAGATCGTTGACCGCGGTCGTCGGGTACGCCGCGACCAAGGCGGCTGCTGCGCCGACACCGACGTGGCCCTCCATCATGCAGCCGACGATCGCGCCGACGCCGTGCTCGCGGGCCAGTTCGAGGAGCGTTCGCGCCGTCGCCAGCCCGCCGCACTTGGCGAGCTTCACGTTCACCAGATCGGCCGCGCCGTGCCGGATCACGTTCACCAGGTCGCGGACGCTGAAGACCGACTCGTCGGCGAGGATCGGTGTACTGACCCGATCCGTCACCCAGGCCATACCGTCCAGATCCGCGGCCGCAACCGGCTGCTCGACGAACTCGATCGCACAGCCCGAGTCCTCGAGCGCGCGGATCACGGTGACCGCGTCGCGGCGGGTCCAGCCCTGATTGGCGTCCAGCCGGAGCCGCGGCTCCGGGCCGATCGCCGACCGTACTCGGCGGACGCGCTCGACGTCACCGGCCGCGTCGGTGCCGACCTTGATCTTGAGTACGTCGAACCCGTCGGCGACCCGCGCCTTGCCGGCCTCGGCCAGCGCGTCCGCGTCGCCGACCGACAACGTCACGTCGGTCTGCACCACGTCCACGGTCGAACCGAGGAACCCGTGCAGGGTCTGCCCGCGGCGCCGGGCCGCGAGGTCGTGCAGCGCGACGTCGACCGCGTCCTTGGCGGCGAAGTTTCCGACCGCCGCCCCCTGGACGCGCCGCAACGCCTCGGTCAGGTCGTCCGGGCCGAGCCCCTCGAGTGCGGTGCTGATCGGTCCCTCGATGCACGCCCGCGAACCGGCGAGTGAGTCACCGGTCACCTTCCAGACCTGCGGTGCCTCGCCCCAGCCGCTGAGCTCGCCATCGGTCAGCTCAACGAGCAGCGACTCGGCGTGGGTCGCCGTACGCAATGCAGTGATGAACGGCGTGTGCAGCGGGGCCGACACCAAGTGTGTTCTGAGCTTCACCGCACGGACCCCAAGTCGTGGCGGTGGTTCCAGGCCTCCAGCGCGATGGACGCGATCAGCTCCTGCGCCTCCGCGTCCGGCAGCTCGGACGTAGTGCACGCGACCAGTACGAACGGGTCCGCGTCGGTGGGGCGGACGATGCCGCCGTCGTGCCGGATCCGGGTGTCCCAGCCGTTCTTGTGCTCGACCCTGGTGCCGGCCGGGAGCTGTGCGGGGATCTCGCCGTTCCACTGGTTGCCGGCCAGCAGGTCGCGCAGGTAGTCGCCGGAGGCACCTTCCTGGTGGCCCACCGCAACGAGGACGCCGGCCATCCCGGCCGGGCTCATCAGGTTGCTGATCCCGGAGCGTGCGGCGGGCAGGTCGTCGATGCCGCGCTGGATCCGCGACTCGGCGGGAGAGCCGGGCAGCGTCGCCTCGGTCAGGGCCGCGTGCGCCGCGGGGATCCCGACCTGCTCGAGCACGAGGTCGGTCGCGAGGTTGCTGGAGCGGGTGATCATCTCGGTCGCCAGCCAGCCGAGCGGCACCTCGGTGCCGAGCTTCGTCCAGGTCGCGGGCGCCTCGTCCTCGTCCGGGTCCACGCCGAACCGGCCGCCGGCCGCGGACTCGAAGTCGTTGTGCACCGTCACCAGCTGGTCGAGCGTCAGCTCACCGGCCTCGACCTTGCGCAGCATCGCCATCGCGACCGGCAGCTTCATCGTGCTCGCGGAGTAGTGCGTCCGCTCCGCCTCGTGCACGAACACCGGTACGCCGTCCAGACGGCCCAGCCAGACCCCGAACTCCCCGCGCCCGTCCACGCGCTGGAGCAGCTCCGCGATTCCCATGCGGTCACCCAATCACAACGGCGGACCTGGCAGACTGCCGAGGGTGTCCCGCACAACCGCTCGGCGACAGGATCCGCTGGAGCGTCTCATCCAGCCTCCGGTCGGCAGGGCTCTCGGCATCCTGCTCGGCTTCGCCGCCGACCGTGTCCTGAGCGACCCCCGGCGTCTGCACCCGGTCGCCGGCTTCGGACAGGCAGCAACCCGACTGGAGAAGCACCTGTACGCCGACTCGCGCCCGGCCGGCGTCAGCTACACGGCAACCCTGGTCGGCGCCACGACCGTCCTCGGCGTCGCGATCGAGCGACTCACCCGCAAGCATCCGGTCCTGTACGTCGCCGCAACCGCGACCGCGACTTGGGCGGTCCTCGGCGCCCGCAGTCTGGAGCGTGAGGCGCACACCATGGCCACCTTGCTGGAGGAGAAGGACATCCCAGCCGCCCGCGGTCGCCTCAGTCACCTGTGCGCCCGCGACGCGACCGCGCTGGAGTCCGACGAACTGGCGCGGGCGACGGTCGAATCCATCGCGGAGAACACCTCGGACGCGTGCGTCGCGCCGCTCGTGTGGGGCGGAGCGTTCGGCATCCCTGGGCTGCTCGCGTACCGGGCGGCGAACACGCTGGACGCAATGGTCGGCTACAGGTCGCCCAAGTACCGGAACTTCGGGTGGGCGTCGGCGCGGCTCGACGACGTACTGAATCTGCTGCCGGCCCGGGTGTGTGCGGTGCTGACCACGCTCGTGTCGGGGTGGCCTGCGGAGACCGTCGCGGTGTGGCGGCGCGATGCGCGGAAGCATCCGAGCCCGAACGCCGGCCCGGTCGAGGCCGCGTTCGCGGGAGCGCTCGGCGTGACGTTGGGCGGGACCAACGACTACGGCAGCTACGTCGAGGATCGCGGAACCCTGGGCGACGGCCCGGCGCCCACAGTCCCCGACGTCCGCCGTACGGCGAAACTCGCACGCCAAGTCGGTGTCGCCGCAGCAACGCTCGCCACCATCATCTCGTTGCGTCCGAGGAGCCGTGGGTCCCGGACCTCGAACCTTCGGACGCAAGCGGTTGGATCGGGGAAGGGGAGGCGATGGGGTTGAGTCATCGGCCGGTGCGGATCGCGATGATCCGGCACGGGGAGTCCGAGGCGAATCTGGACAAGACGATCTACGAACGCGTCCCGGACCACGCGGTGCCGCTGACCGCGCTCGGGCACCAGCAGGCCGTCAAGGCCGGCCGGGAGCTGCGGGAGCTGTTCGAGAACCAGCCGGTCCGCGTGTACGTGTCGCCGTACCTGCGGGCCCGGCAGACGCTCGACTCGCTCGGGCTGGACGACCTGCTCCAGCTGCCGCGCGAGGAGCCGCGGCTGCGTGAACAGGACTGGGCCAATCTGCAGGTCACCGAGGACATCGAGCGCCAGGAGAAGCTGCGGGACTCGTTCGGGCACTTCTACTACCGGTTCACCCATGGTGAGTCCGGCTCGGACGTGTACGACCGGGTGTCGACGTTCCTGGAGACGATGCACCGCGACTTCGAGAGCACGGACGCGCCGCGAAACGTGCTGCTCGTGTCGCACGGGCTCACGATGCGACTGTTCTGCATGCGCTGGTTCCACTGGTCGGTACGGTTCTTCGAGTCGCTGCGGAACCCGGGGAACGCGGAAACACGCGTCCTGCTGCGGCAACCGGACTTCCGGTACAAGCTGGACCGGCCGTTCGACCAGTGGACAGCCTACGAACCGACGGAACGGGAGCGATCGGCATGGTTGTAGAGCAGACGCGAGAAGCCGTACTGGACCTGCTGGCGAGCCTGTCGCCCGCGCAGCTCGCCAAGATCAAGGCGCCGTTCGACACTCCGGACCACAAGGAGTGGACGTACCTGCCGGGTGACCGGCCCGGGCTGCAGCTGTCGGAGCTGACACCGGCGCAGCAGTTGCTGGCGAAGCGGAT
>DASSDE010000753.1:0-2284 GCA_035697365.1 Kribbella sp.
ATCGGCAGGTCGGCGACCATCCGGCGGTACAGGTCGGACGCGTCCTGCTGCGATTCCGGCAGGTCCGGGCCGTACAGGTACAGCTCGACGACGGCCTCGTGGCCCGCCGTCCGGGAGTCGACCTGTGCGGTCAGCGCACGGGTCAGCCCGCTGTCGGGCTCGGCCAGCTCGGCGACCGTACCGACCGTCGTGACCAGGTGGCTCGGGCGGTCGTCGATCGTGTAGTCGGCGGTCGCGAACGGTCGCCCGTCGACGGCGAACGCCCGCAGGTCGTGCAGCTCGTACTCGCGGTAGTGCCGCCGGACGAGCACTTCGAGCATCGGCTCGCGCTCGCCCCAGCCGCCCTCCAGCCGCTGGGCGAGGAAGCGGACGATCGGCTCCGGGATCGCAGCCAGCGCGTCGATGCGCTGCTGCCGGTTCGGCGCGTCCGGGTGCTCGGCCAGGTCGGCCACCTCGTCGCCGACGCCCGCGATGATCGACGCCCGCTCGGCGTCCACCTGCGGCTGGTCGAACCAGCGGAACCGGACGCTCCGCGCCAGGTCGCCGACCACCGGGAACCGCAGCTGCGTGGCGGGCACCAGCCGGTCCAGGAGGTCGTGCACGGATTCGTCCAGCGGCAGCGGCTCGGCGATCCACTGCTGCAGCACGGACGTGACGATCAGTACGTCCGGAGTCGAGCGCTGCTGCGCCAGGAAGATCCGGAAGACCGCCTCCTCCAGCTCGGGGCTCCGCTCCAGCCCGGTCACGCCGTAATGGCTCAGCACCCGGGTCAACCGGGACTGGAACTCGGCCGGCAGCCCGCCGCGGTCCGGGTCGAGGCTCTGCAGGTACGTGTAGAAGTACTCGCGCGGGCTGTGCACCCGGTTCTCGATCGAGGTGTCCGTGCCGGCCGGCCGGTTCCGGCTCAGCTCGGCGAAGTCCGCGAACACCGTCAGCAGCTCGATCTCCGCGGCCACCGGCGGCCCGGACTGCGCAGCGAGCTCGGCCCGCGCAGTCAGGTAGTCGGCGAGCATGCCGCCCTCGTCCTGCGGGTCGATGTCGAACCCGAGCAGCATGCTCCGCAGGTCGTCCAGCCCGCGCTCCACCCGTTCGGCGGCAGACTTCTCACCAGTACCGTTCGGCAGATCCAGCTGTACGCCGTTCTGCACCGGGGCCGCTTCCCCAGCGTCGGACCCGGCGGCGTCGTCGGCCACCGGCTCGAGCCGGAGCAGCGGTGCACCGGTCTCCACCTGGCTGCCGGTCGAGACCTGCAGCTCCTTCACGGTCGCCTTGAACGGCGCGTACAGCACCGTCTCCATCTTCATGCTCTCGAGCACCAGGACCGGCGCACCGGCCTCCACCTCGGCGCCCGCCTGCACGGGCGTCGCCACGACCAGCGCCGGCGCAGGAGAACGCAGTACGCCGCCTTCGTCGCGACTCACGCGGTGGGTGACGCCGTCGACCTCGACCAGATGCACCGGACCGTGCGTCGCGGTCACCAGGCGGAACCGCTGCCCGCCGACGACCAGGCGGCTCGTGTACTCGTCCAGCCGCTCCAGCTCGGCGTCCACGATCTTCAGGTGCCCGTTGCCGACGCCGACGCGGAACCGCTCCGGCCCGATCCGCGCCACGGTCACCTGGTAGCTCGCGCCGCGCAGCTTCAGGTCGATGGCGCGACCGACCTCGTGCTGCACCTGCGGGCGGCCGCCGTGCGCGGTCTCGTACAGCCGGATGCGCTCGACCTGCTCGGCGTCCTCGTACCCCTCGATCGCGGCCGCGACCAGCGCGATGCCCGAATGCCGGTGCGAGACCAGCCGGCCCTCGCCGCGGACCCGGTCGATCCAGCCGGTGTCCGCGCTGCCGTCGATCACCTCGGGCTGGTCGAGCAGCTCGAGGATGAAGCTCTTGTTGGTCGCGCCGCCCTCGATCAGTACGGTCGTGGACTGCATCGCGCGCCGCAGCCGCGCCAGCGCCTCCTCGCGGGTCCGGCCGTACCCGATGATCTTCGCGATCATCGAGTCGAAGTCCGCCGGGATGCTGTCGCCCGCGCTCACCCCGGTGTCGACCCGGATCCCCGGTCCGGCCGGCAGATCCAGTACGGCGATCCGGCCGGGCGACGGTGCGAAGTCCCGGTCCGGGTCCTCGGCGTTCAGGCGCGCCTCGACCGCATGCCCACTCTCGACCGGCCTGGGTCCCTCCAGCCGGCCGCCGTCGGCGACGTGCAACTGGGCCTTGACCAGGTCGAACCCGGTGGTCAGCTCGGTGATCGGGTGCTCGACCTGCAGCCGGGTGTTCACCTCGAGGA
>DASSDE010000754.1:0-3823 GCA_035697365.1 Kribbella sp.
CAGGTCGGCGCCGACGTCGGCGGCCTTGGTGAAGATACCGCCGCCGACCCGCATGAACATCGCGAGCATCGCGGCGCCGAAGCCGAAGCCCTCGAGCACGGTCGGGGCGTCACCCTTGAACAGCAGCACGACGAGCGCGGCGCCGAACAGACCGAAGCCCACGGTCATCATGCCGACGGTGCCACCGGTACGGAACGCGACCCGCATGGCCGGCTCCCGGCCCTCGTCGCGGGCGGCCGCGGCAACCCGGACGTTGGCGCGCGTCGCGAGCCACATGCCCAGGTAGCCGATCGCGGCGGAGAAGCCGGCGCCGACCAGGAAGAACACGGAGCGGAAGATCTTCAGCGTGGTCTCGTTGCCGCCGTCGGTGTGCGCCGGCAGCAGGAACAGCAACAGAAACGCGACCACGGCGAAGATCGACAATGTCCGGAACTGCCGGTTCAGGAACGCCGCGGCGCCTTCCTGGACCGCCGCGGCGATCGTCTTCATGTTCTCGGTGCCATCGTTCGCGGCAAGCACCTGGCCCCGGAAGACCATCGCGATGACGACCGCAAGAATCGCGATCACCCCGACAACGATCACCAGTGTGGTGTTGCTCGACGAAAGATCCACCGCTTGTGGAGCAAGCAGCGCGGACATCCGTCCTCCTTGTAGGCAACCCATCCAGGCATGACGGCCCCCGTCTGCCGCAACCGAAGGGTTGGGGAAATACGACACAGCGCCAGGGACTGGCGCGGTGGGTTACTCTAACCGGTTCCCGACCAGACCTGACGACAGGGTGGTCTACGCCATACCGGGCCGGAACGGCAAGTCCCGTGCCGGAACTCGGGCACTCCGGTCACTCAACGTAGTATCAGAGTTACGTTTTCACTTACGCAGGCGCCTTCGGACCCGTTCAGATGGCCGACGCGACGTCCGGGTGAATGTCGAACACCTTGGTCAGGCCGGTGATCCGGAAGATCTTCAGCAGCCGTTCCTGGGTGCAGACCAGGGACAGGGATCCGTCATGGGTACGCACCCGTTTCAGTCCGCCGACGAGGACGCCGAGGCCCGTGGAGTCCAGGAACTCCACGCGTTCCAGGTCGACGACCAGGTCGAAGACCCCGTCGTCGACGAGCGCGGCGATCTTCTCGCGGAGCTTCGGTGCGGTGTAGACGTCGATCTCCCCCGCGACCTCGATGACGGTCCGCCCGCCCTCGGCGCGCGCGGTCAGCGACAGATCCACTTCGGCCTCCGATCCCGTGAACTGCTGCATTCAACCATGTACGGACCGTGAGTAGACCCGTTGTGGAAAACTCTTTCATCTCGGCCCTGGGAAGTCGATTCCCCTCCGGAAAAAGCCGTGTGCATCGGAACGTGCATTCTCAGCGGACACTCAGCGGAGACTGGGCCGAGACTGGGCGAAGGGCTGTCCGTGGCGGCGGCTACGCTCCCGGTATGCGTGCGGTTGGTGAGGCGGCTTATGCGTGCCGGTGGTGAGGCAGCGGCCGTTCTGAAGCGCCTGGCCGCCGGTCGCGACGACCGGCTGACGCACGTCGAGTCCGTCCCGCCGCGTCCCGGGCAGACGTGCGACTGGCCGCGCTGGGTCCCGCCGGAGGTCCTCGACCAGTTGCGGGACGCCGGCATCACGGCTCCTTGGACCCACCAGGTCGCGACGGCCGAGGCCGCGTACGGAGGAAGGCATGTGGTCGTTGCGACCGGGACAGCGTCGGGCAAGTCGCTCGGGTACCTCCTGCCCGCCTTTGCCACGTTGAGCATCGCGCAGGCCGCGTCACCACATCGCCGCGCGGCCAGCGTGCTGTACCTGTCGCCGACGAAGGCGTTGGCGCACGACCAGCTGCGTGCGGTCTCGTCGTACACCGTGCCCGGCCTGCGCGCCACGACGCTCGACGGCGACTCCGAGCTGACAGAGCGGGACTGGGCGCGCGACCACGCCACGTACGTGCTGAGCAATCCGGACATGCTGCACCGGTCGGTCCTGCCGAACCATCAACGCTGGGCACGGTTCCTGGGCTGTCTGCAGTACGTCGTCGTCGACGAGTGCCACCACTATCGCGGGGTATTCGGCGCGCACGTCGCCGGCGTACTGCGGCGGCTGCGCCGGGTGTGCGCGCAGTACGGCGCCCACCCGATCTTCGTGTGTGCATCGGCGACTGTGGCGGAGCCCGCGGTGTCAGGCGAACGCTTGACCGGTTTGCCGATGGAGGAGGTCGTCGCGGACGGCTCTCCGCGCGGCGGCATCTCCTTCGGCCTCTGGGAGCCGCCCCTGACCTCCTTGCACGGTGAGAACGGCGCCCCGGTACGACGGTCCGCAACAGCTGAGGTCGCGGACCTGCTGAGTGACCTGGTCGTCTCAGGTGTCCGCACTGTCGCCTTCGTGCGCTCACGACGGGGTGCCGAGTCGGTCGCCATCACCGCCCGGGAGAACCTCGCCGAAGTCGACTCGTCGCTGATCGACCAGGTGTCGGCTTATCGGGCCGGTTACCTCCCCGAGGAACGCCGGCGGCTCGAGGGCATGCTGCAGAGCGGGGAGCTCACCGGTGTGGCCGCGACGAATGCTCTCGAGCTGGGTATCGACATTGCCGGGCTCGACGCCGTACTGCTCTCGGGCTGGCCTGGGACCCGCGCATCCCTGTGGCAGCAGGCCGGACGCGCCGGCCGCGCCGGCGGGGATGCGGTGGCGTTGCTGATCGCCCGTGACGACCCGCTGGACACCTACCTCGTGCGACACCCCAGGGCGATCTTCGGCCGGCCCGTCGAAGCCACGGTGTTCAACCCTGAGAACCCGTACATCCTTGGCCCGCAGCTGTGCGCGGCTGCGCAAGAGGTCCCGTTGACGGCCGACGACTACGAGATCTTCGGGAGTACGACGCCGCAGGTGATCGCCCAACTGGTCCGGCAGGGACTGCTCCGCGAGCGACCGCACGGATGGTTCTGGACCCGGCGCGAGCGGGCCGTCGACGCGATCGACATCAGGTCCGCGGGTGGGAAGACCGTGCAGATCGTCGAGGACCGGACCGGGCGGCTGCTCGGCACGGTC
The DNA here is from genome assembly GCA_035697365.1 of Kribbella sp. GTDB lineage: Bacteria > Actinomycetota > Actinomycetes > Propionibacteriales > Kribbellaceae > Kribbella. The sequence continues at coordinate 3,041 of DASSDE010000754.1, forward strand.
GACGGCGGTTCGGCGCACTCGTCGGTCCACGAGGGTGCTGTGTACGTCCACGCCGGCGAGTCGTACCTGGTGCGCTCACTCGACCTCGAGGAACACGCTGCGGTCGTCGAGCAGGCGTCGCCGGACTACACGACGTTCGCCCGCGACGTGACTGAGATCAGCATCCTGGCCACCGAGGAGACCTGCACCTGGGGCACCGCGGAGTTGTCACGGGGCTGGGTACGGGTGACGAGCCAGGTCATCTCGTACCAGCGCAAGCTGATCGCGACCGGGGACGTACTCGACGAACAACCGCTGGACCTGCCGGAGCGGACGCTGCAGACCAAGGCGGTCTGGTGGACGATCCCTGACCGCGTTGTCGAAGCGCTCGGGCTGTCCGACGTACCGGGAGCGGCTCATGCCGCCGAACACGCGTCCATCGGACTGCTCCCGCTCTTCGCCACCTGCGACCGCTGGGACATCGGCGGCGTCTCCACCGCCAAGCACGCCGACACCGGCCGCCTCACGGTCTTCGTGTACGACGGCCATCCGGGCGGAGCCGGTTTCGCCGAACACGGGTACGCAGCGGCGCGCGAGTGGTTGACCGCGACACGCCAGGCGATTGCACACTGTGAATGTACCGATGGCTGCCCGTCGTGCGTACAGTCCCCGAAATGTGGGAACCAGAACAACCCACTCGACAAGGGCGGCGCCGTGGCGCTGCTCACCGCACTACTCAGCAGTGAGGCCTGACAGTCCGGCAACTCCGGACGGAGAGGCAGCTTGCCATGGTCGTCCTCGGAA
>DASSDE010000755.1:0-3789 GCA_035697365.1 Kribbella sp.
TCGAGCACGTCACACTGTCAATACGGGGTCTATCGAAAACGTCGCCGGACCACCGGCGATCGGGAGGATCACAGCATGCCGTTCTGCAACCAGTGCGGGCACGAGAACTCCGAGGGCAGCCGGTTCTGCTCGCAGTGCGGAGCGATGCTGCCTGGCGCGGACCGCCCGGCGGCGGCGCCCCAGCCACCGGCCCAGCCGCAGCAGACACCGGGCGTCACCGACACCGCGATGCTGACCCCGATCGGCGCCGAGCCGGAACCGGAGCAGACCGGTGAGCCGCTGGGCGCCGACGACGCGGCCGCGGTCGGCGCGCTGCCGGCCGGATCCGCCCTGCTGATCGTCCAGCGCGGGCCGAACGCGGGCAGCCGGTTCCTGCTCGACGTGGACGTGGTCACCGCGGGCCGGCACCCGGACAGCGACATCTTCCTGGACGACGTGACGGTGTCCCGCCGGCACGCCGAGTTCCGCCGGGACCCCCAGGGCGTGAAGGTGCGCGACGTCGGCAGCCTGAACGGGACGTACGTGAACCGCGACCGGATCGACGAGGTCCAGCTGAACAACGGGGACGAGGTCCAGATCGGCAAGTACCGGCTGGTGTACTACGCCAGTGGCCAGGCCTGAGCCGGCTGCCGACAACCCCGGTGCAGGTCGTGGCATCGGGGAGGTGCTGCAGCTGCTCCAGGACGAGTTCGCCGACGTCACGATCTCCAAGATCCGGTTCCTGGAGGCCGAGGGGCTGGTGACGCCGGCCCGGACCGCGTCCGGCTACCGGAAGTTCAGCCCTGCCGATGTCGAGCGGCTGCGCTATGTGCTGACCGTGCAACGCGACCAGTACCTGCCGCTGAAGGTGATCAAGGAACACCTCGGCGCCATCGACCGCGGTCTGCGGCCGGCCGCCGCGGGTCCGCCGGTCGCGCCGAGTTCGTTGCCGCAGACTCCCGGCCAGCCGGTCGCGGACGACTTCGATGCCGCGGGCACCGAACTGCGGCTGACCCGGGAGGAGCTGCGGGCCGCCGCCGGCGTCCCGGCCGAGCTGCTCGCCGAGCTGGAGAGCCACGGCCTGGTGGTGGCCGGTGGCAACCACTACAGCGGGGACGCGATCGTGATCGCGAAGGTCGCTGCCGAGCTGGCGACGTACGGGCTGGAACCCCGGCACCTGCGGGCGTTCCGGACGGCGGCGGATCGGGAGGTCGGCTTGATCGAACAGGTCACCGGCCCGCGGCGGACCGAGCAGACCGCCGAACTGGCCGCACTCACCGTCCGGCTGCACACCGCGCTGGTCCGCTCCCGCCTGCCGCGCCCCTGAGCACCACAATCCACCGTGACAATCCACAGGCGAACCCCGCAGGACTGCCCGGGTCTTCGGCTCGGAGTAGGCTGAAGGTGTGCGCGAAGTCGACGTGGTCGGAGTACGGGTGGAGATGCCCTCGAGTCAGCCGATCGTGCTGCTCCGGGAGGTCGGCGGTGAGCGGTATCTGCCGATCTGGATCGGTGCGGCCGAGGCGAGTGCGATCGCCTTCGCCCAGCAAGGCATGGAGCCACCCCGGCCGCTGACCCACGACCTGTTCGCGGAGACCATCCGCGTGCTCGGCCACACCCTCAGCCAGGTCCGCATCGTGAACCTGACCGACGGCGTGTTCGAGGCGATCCTGGTGTTCGACGACCAGACCGAGATCTCCGCGCGGCCGTCGGACTCGATCGCGCTGGCGCTGCGGACCGGGACACCGGTGTTCTGCACCGAGGAGATCCTCGCCGAGGCCGGCGTGCCGGTTCCGGAGAGTGAGACCGGCACCGACGAGGTGCAGGAGGAAGAGGAGGTCGAGCGGTTCCGGGAGTTCCTGGACCAGGTCACCCCGGAGGACTTCGACAAAAGCTGACCCGCGCCGACCCGCATGGACGGAACCTGCCCCGGCCGGCCACAAGTTCTGCCACAAGTTCTGGCACAAGTTCTGCCGCAAGTTCGATCAGGTAACGATTCGTACGGCGGTCGCGACACGCTCTCGGCTCGGTGCGGTTGTCGTTGACCCGCCTCGGGCGGCGGCTTACCGTGAAGAAGTCGTGGGGTGCTGTCACTCCACGGAGATGGCTCGTTCCAGTCGGTATCCAGGGAGGCTCAGGCGTGACACGCACCGGGGACACGGATCTGACGGCGCAGTCGGCTTCCGACGCGCACGCCGAAGCCGTGGCTGAGGCCACGGCAACCGCCGGCGTCCAGGGTCTGCTGTTCGACGACGACCTGCGGCCGATGCCGGAGGACGTCGGGTTCCGCGGTCCGACGGCCTGCGCCGCGGCCGGAATCACGTACCGGCAGCTCGACTACTGGGCCCGTACCGGCCTGGTCTCCCCGTCGGTCCGGCCGGCGACCGGCTCCGGGACGCAACGGCTGTACGGGTTCCGGGACGTGCTGTTGCTGAAGGTGATCAAGCGGCTGCTGGATGCCGGGATCTCGCTGCAGCAGATCCGGACCGCGATCGCGCACCTGAGCAAGCGCGGTTTCGACGACCTGACCCAGATCACGCTGATGAGCGACGGCGCCTCGGTGTACATGTGCACCTCGCCGGACGAGGTCATAGACCTGCTGGCCGGCGGCCAGGGCGTGTTCGGGATCGCGCTCGGTGGTGTCTGGCGCGAGGTCGAGGGTTCGCTGTCCGAGCTGCCGACCGAGCGTGCGGACGGTCACGTCGAGGACGAGGCCGACGACCATGCCACCGACGAACTCGCCGCCCGCCGTCGCGCCCGCATGACCGGCTGACCCAGGTGTGATCTAGTTCTTCCTGTGCGCCCACTCACTGCCGACTCGCTCCGCGGTGTGTGGGCGACGTTGTTGCTGCCCCTGAACGCCGGCGACTCGATCGACTGGGTACGTCTGCAGGCACAGGCCGACGTCCTGAGCAGGACCGAGGTCGCCGGCCTGTACGCCCACGGGACGGCGGGGGAGTTCCAGACGCTGACCGAGGACGAGTTCGATCGGATCAACGACGTACTCGCCGCGACTGGTAAGCCGTTCCAGATCGGGGCTAGTCATCCGTCCGCCCAGGTGCAGCTGTCCCGTGTCGAGCGGGCGGCGAAGCTGGCGCCCGGAGCGATCCAGGTGATCGTCCCGGACTGGCTGCCGCTGAACCCGGCAGAGCTGCTGGACTTCCTCCAGCGCGTGGCTGAGGCGGCAGGCGAGGTGCCGCTCGTGCTGTACAACCCACCGCACGCGAAGACGACGGTCGCACCGCCCCAGCTGAGCGCGCTCACGGCCAACGTGCCGAGCCTGATCGGGTTGAAGACGGCCGGCGGGGACAAGGCGTGGTTCGACGAGGCTCTGCGGTCCGGCCTGGCGATCTTCGTGCCCGGGCATTTCCTGGCGAGTATGTCGTTGCTCGGCGCGCACGGCAGCTACTCCAACGTGGCCGCGCTGTCACCCGACGGCGCGGTCGCCACCGCTCAGGACCTGGACGTCGAGCGCCGCATAGCGGAGTTCTTCGCCGCACATGTCGCACCGCTGCAGAAGGCCGGCCTGTCCAACCCGGCGCTGGACAAGTTCCTCGCCGCAGTGGGTGGCTGGGCCGACGTCGGCACCCGAGTGCGCTGGCCGATGCAGGCGGCAACGGCCGAGCAGGTCGCGGCGGCCCGTCCCGCAGCCCGGAACCTCCTGCCCGACCTGTTCTGACCTGTCCTGACATTCCTGGTAGCCTCAAGGCAGCCGTTCACAGCACTCGGGAGAGACCCGTGTCATCGGGCGCCGAAGGGGCAATTCCTCCCCGGAACCTCTCAGGCCCATGGACCGAGTGTCACAGGCGA
>DASSDE010000756.1:0-4985 GCA_035697365.1 Kribbella sp.
CCTGTCCGACGTGCCACCTTCTGCTGAGGTCACGGTGCGGGCGCCGGCCAAGATCAATCTCGGTCTGTCCGTCGGTCCGCCGCGCCCGGACGGGTTCCACCCGGTCGCCACGGTGTACCAGGCCGTTGCCCTGTACGACGATGTGACCGCGGTACTGCGGGACGACGACGGCGAGGTCTCCGTGGAGATCTCCGGCGACTTCGCGGACGACGTACCGACCGACGAGACGAACCTCGCGGTCCGGGCGGCGCAGCTGCTGCAGGCGGAGTACGACGTCGACGAGGGTGTCGATCTGACGATCCGGAAGACGATCCCGGTCGCGGGCGGGATGGCCGGCGGGTCGACCGACGCGGCCGCGACGCTGGTGGCGTGCAACCGGCTGTGGGGGCTGCAGCTGACCCAGACCGAGCTGCAGCACCACGCCGCGGACCTCGGCAGCGACGTGCCGTTCTGCCTGGTCGGTCACACGGCGCTCGGTCAGGGCCGCGGCGAGCAGGTCACCGAAGTGATGTCCCGCGGGACGTTCCACTGGGTGTTCGCGATCGCGGACGGTGGATTGTCGACGCCCGAGGTGTACGGCCAGCTGGACCGGATGCGGCCGCTGCGCCGCGTCGAGCCGCCGCAGGTCCGGCCCGAACTGTTGTCGGCGCTGCTGTCCGGCAGCGCGGCGGCGCTCGCGGTTGCGCTCAGCAACGACCTCCAGGCGGCCGCGCTGGCGCTCCGGCCGGAGCTGGGTGACACCCTCCAGTTCGGCCTCGAACACGGTGCGCTGGCCGCGCAGATCTCCGGCTCCGGCCCGACCTGCCTGTTCCTCGCCGCGGACAGTCGCAACGCCGTCGACCTCGCCGTCGACCTCGCCGAGTCCGGCCTCTGCCGCATGGTCCGCCAGGCCGAAGCCCCCGTCCCCGGTGCCCGCATCCTCCCCGCCATCGTCAGCCGGTAGTACCCTTAGCTAGGTGGGCTAAGGAGGCCGGATGGGCGAGCTGGCGCAGTACAACATGCACGAGGCGAAGTCGCAGCTGTCCCGGATCGTCGAGCGGGTCGAGCACGGTGAAACCGTCGTCATCAGCCGGGCGGGCAAGCCGGTCGCCAAGGTCGTCCCGTTGACGGAGGTGCCGCGGCGAACGGGTCGCGGCTCGCTGGCCGGCCAGATCAGCTACGCCGCCGACTGGGACTCGGCCGAGGTGAACGAGGAGATCGCCGCCGACTTCGGCCTGCTGTCGTGAGCCCGTCGCCGGGGACCGCCCGGCTGCTGCTGGACACCCATGTGCTGCTCTGGTGGGCGCAGGACAGCGACGACCTCTCGGACGACCTGAAGGAGCGGATCGACACCGAGCTGGAGGTCTACGTCAGCGCGGCGACACTGTGGGAGTTGTCGATCAAGGCGGCGGCCGGGAAGATCGAACTGCCCGGCGATCTGGCCGACTGGGCCGAGCAGAGCGGTCTGAGGGCGCTGCCGATCGACACGACGCATGCGGTCCTGGCCGGCCTCCTGCCGATGATTCACCGGGATCCGTTCGATCGAATGCTGGTTGCGCAGGCGATGGCCGAGAAGCTGACGCTCGTGACCCGCGATCGGTTCATCCAGAAGTACGACGTGCAGGTCCTCGAAGCTTGAAATTCGGTCGTCGGCGGCGGGAGTCGGTGCTAGCTTCACCACGAGAAGTCCGTAGCCACAGACAGGAGACCGGGATGCGCCAGGGATCGATCTACCTCATCGGTACTGATCGTTTCGACGCATTCGCGAGGACTCTTGAACTCTCTGACGATGGGCATTGTGGCGCATGTCGACGCCGGTAAGACCAGCCTGACCGAGCGGCTGCTGTACGCGGCCGGGGTCGTCGACCGGGTGGGCCGGGTCGACGACGGCAACACCCGTACCGACTCGATGGATCTCGAGCGCCGGCGCGGCATCACGATCCGCTCGGCGGTGGTGTCGTTCCGGCTCGGTGACCTGCCGGTGAACCTGATCGACACGCCCGGGCACTCCGACTTCATCGCCGAGGTCGAGCGCGCGCTCTCGGTGCTGGACGGCGCCGTACTGGTGATCTCCGCGGTCGAGGGCGTGCAGCCGCAGACCCGGTTGCTGATGCGGACGCTGGACCGGCTGCGGATCCCGGTACTGCTGTTCGTGAACAAGATCGACCGGGTCGGCGCTCGGTACGACGAGTTGCTGGCGGACATCCGCCGGCTGCTGACACCGGCCGCCGTACCGATGGAGTCGGTCGACGACCTCGGGACCCGCGCGGCCGCCGTGAACCTGCTCGCGCTGCAGCGGCCGGAGCTCGGTGAGCTGCTTGCCGAGCGCAACGATGCGTTCCTGGAGTCGTACCTCGAGGATGCCGCTGTCGACTACACGGCCGAGCTGAAAGCCCAGGTGGCGAAGGCCGCCGTGCATCCGGTGTACTTCGGATCCGCGATGACCGGGGTCGGGATTCCCGAGGTGATCGAGGGCATCCGGACTTGGTTGCCGCGGGCAAGCGGAGCCCCGGACGGCGAGCTGCGAGCGCGAGTTTTCAAGGTCGAGCGCGGCGCGGCGGGGCAGAAGCTCGCGTCCGCGCGGATCGTCAGCGGGACGCTCGCGGCGCGCACGCCGGTCCCGGTGCACCCGGTCGACGGGCTCGAGTACCAGACGCGACCGAGTGGGATCGAGGTGTACCGCGACGGATCCAGGCAGCCGGCCGAACGGGTCGAGGCCGGGCAGATCGTCGCGTTGCGGGGGCTGAAGAGCATCCAGATCGGCGACCAGCTCGGCGTCCGGACGGCGTACTCGCAGCGGCTGTTCGCGCCGCCGACCCTGGAGACCGTGGTGAGCGCGCGGGACCGGATGCGGTTGTTCCAGGCGTTGACGCAGCTCGCCGAGCAGGATCCGCTGATTCGGGTCCGGAAGGCCGACCGGACCGGCGACATCACCGTGAGCCTGTACGGCGAGGTGCAGAAGGAGGTGATCGCGTCGCTGCTCGAGTCCGAGTACGGCGTCGAGGTCACGTTCAGCGAGACGACACCGATCCACGTCGAGCGGCTGAACGGAACCGGCGCCGCGACCCGCGAGATGTCCGAGAGCCTCTGGACCTCGGGGGTCGGGTTCCGGGTCTCACCGGTTGCCGAGGGCATCGAGTACGTCCTGGAGGTGGAGCTCGGCGCGCTGACGCGGGCGTTCCACACCGCGATCGAGGAGACGGTCCGGCAGACGCTCCAGCAGGGGCTGTTCGGCTGGGAGATTCCGAACATCCGGGTGGAGCTGACACACACCGAGTTCGACAACGCGACGAGCGTGGCCTCGGACTTTCGCCGGCTGGTGCCGTTGGTCCTGATGCAGGCGATCGCCGAGGCCGGTACGACGGTGCTCGAGCCGGTGAACCACTTCGAGCTGGAGGTCCCAGCGGACACCGTCTCGCGGATCCTCGCCCACGTCGCCGAACACCGCGGCGTCGTCACGCAGGCCACCCAGACGCACATCGAGGGCACGATCCCGGCGGCGACCACGCACGCCTTCGAGTCCTACCTGCCCACCCTCGGGCGCGGAGAGGCCCTGCTCACCACCACGTTCCACACCTACACCCCGGTCATGCCTCCGCCACCGACCCGCCCGCGTACTGACGGCAACCCCCTCAACGAGAAGCAGTACCTCCTACACCTCAATCAAAGTCTTTGAGGATGGTGTGGATCTCGCTCACGGTGTCCGGGACGTCGGCGGTGTGGGCGGTGATGGAGAGGAGTTCTCGCAGGTGCAGGAGGGGCAGCCGGTCCCGCCAGCCCGGGGCCAGCGGGTGGATCTCCTCGTACGCGTCGAACAAGGTCTCGGAGAGGTGATTGTAGATGAGGAGGGTGGCGAGCTCGGCCTCCGGCCAGCCGTAGTACACGGCCGGATCGATCAAGGCGGGCGCACCGGTGGGCGCGGGCAGCAGGTTGCCGTGCCACAAGTCGCCGTGCAGCAGTGCTGGGGCCTGCGGCGGGATGATCTGCACCAGGCGGCCGGCGACGCGTTCCAGCCGGCGGCGATCCTCCGGCGGGAGTTGGCTGTGGCAGTTGGGTTCCTCGAGGTACCGCAGCAGTCGATGCTCGGCGAAGAATGCGTGACCGTCCGTGGTCCACGGGTTCCGCTGCGGCAGCACCCCGAGGTAGTTGTCGTGGTGGTACCCGAACGCGTCCGCGGTCTGCTCGTGCTGGAGTGCGAGCGCGCGGCCCACCTCCTCCCAGTACGTCGACGACGGTTCCGACGTACCGAGATCCGCGAGCACGATGAAGTGTGGTGTGACGCGGAGCACTTCCGGTACGTCGAATCCACCGGGCGCACGCAGCGCGTCGAGGCCCTCGGCCTCCAAGGCGTACAGGTCGGACGGCAGGTTGTCCTGGGTCTTCACGACGACCGTACGGCCTTGTGTCGTACGTACCCGGAACGTCTTGCTGGCGTACCCGCCCTCGAGCGGATCGGCGGCGATCGGATCACCCAGGGACAGGCCTTCCAGCCAGGCAGAGGTCAGCACCCGGACGATCCTGGCATGTGTGCTCGCGTCAGCTACCCTTGGGCGCGTTATGGCGGCACCTAACTTGGTCAATCTGGAAGCTGTTTCGAAGGGCTTCGGGACCCGCACACTGCTCGACTCGGTCAGTCTCGGCGTAGGCCGTGGTGAGCGCATCGGCGTGGTCGGGCGCAACGGCGACGGCAAATCGACGCTGCTGCGGCTCATCGGGGGGATCGAGGAGCCGGACGAGGGCAACGTGACGCGCGTCGGCGGGCTCGCGCTGTCGATGCTCGGGCAGGGTGACTCGCTGGACCCGTCCAAGACCGTGCGCGACGAGCTCGTCGGCGGCATGGCCGATCACGAGTGGGCGGCGGACGCGCGCTACCGCAACGTGCTGGACGGGCTGCTGGGCGGCGTGTCGATGAGCCGCTTCCCGCGCGGGCTGGACGCGCCGATCGCGCCGCTGTCCGGCGGCGAGCGGCGTCGCATCGCGCTGGCCCAGACGCTCCTCGGCCACCC
>DASSDE010000757.1:0-2837 GCA_035697365.1 Kribbella sp.
CGGGTTCGCGAGCAACAACCCGTTCACGATCGAGCTGTTCGGCACCGAGGGCACGCTGACCTACACCGATGCGGGCAACGTACTGCTGGTGAACGGCGAGCAGGTGGACGTCCCCGAGCACGGGCAGGACGCATTCGCGCAGTGGGTCGATCACATCACCAACGGCACCCGGGCGGACGAGAACATCGAACGCGCAGTCGAGCTGACGCGTCTGGTGGTCGCGGCGAATGCTGCGGCCGAGTCCAACCAAGTCATTTCCTACAGCTGAGAGGGGTCCCGGATGATCAAGGTTGGGCTGATCGGTGGCGGCGGGATCGCGTCCGCACACATCAAGGGCTACCGCGCGCATGCCGGCAAGATCGGCATCACCGCGGTCGCGGACGCGGTCGAGGAGACCGCGAAGAAGCGCGGCGAGGAGCTCGGCGCGGCGCCGTACACGGACTACCAGGAGATGCTCGCCAACGAGGAGCTGGACGCGGTCGACATCTGTCTCCCGCACCACCTGCACCGCGACGCGATCGTCGCGGCCGCCGAGGCAGGCAAGCACGTCCTCTGCGAGAAGCCGCTGTGCCTGACCGCCGAGGAGGCAGCGGATGTGCGCAAGGCGGTGACCGAGAACGGCGTGACGCTGATGTGTGCGCACAATCAGCTGTTCATGCCGGCAGTCGCGAAGGCCCGCGAGCTGTTGCAGGGCGGGACAATCGGCACCGTCTACGAAGTGCGGACGACGGACAGCTTCTACAACGACTTCGACCCGAGCAGCATGGGCTGGCGGGCGAGCAGCAAGACGAGTGGTGGTGGCGAGCTCATCGACACCGGGTACCACCCCACCTATCTGATGCTGCACCTGGCCGGCGGCATGCCGGTAGAGGCGACCGCGATGCTCTCCACGCACCGGTTGAAGTTCATGGAGGGCGAGGACTCCGCGCAGGTCCTGATCAGGTTCGACAACGGAGTCGTCGGGCAGCTCGTGACCAGCTGGGCCTACCAGCCGGCCACGTCCACCGAGCGCTTCTCGGCCGTCGGCGAGCTCGGCTCGCTCACCAGCGACGGTACGACACTCTCGTACCGACTCCGGTCCGGGGAGACCGAGACCTTCGAGTTCGAACCGGTCGACACGTTCGTCGCCGAGATCGGCCACTTCGCCGACTCGCTGGCGGGCAAGCAGCGCCCACTGCACACCGAGGAGGAAGGCATCGCCGTCCTCGGCATCCTCCTAGCCGCCTACGAAGGCTCCAAGTCGAAATCCATCGCGCCGGTCTTGAAGGTCTAGGAGAAGTAGAAGCCGGTCGCGAGGTCGGCGAGCAGGTCCGGGTGGGTGGGCTGCCAGTTGAGCAGCTCACTCGTCCGGGCGCCGGACGTCGGGATGCCGAGGCCGGCGAACCGGCTCAGGAATCCGAGGTACTGCGGCGCTTCGTCGGCGGTGACCGACCGGGCCGGAAGTCCGAGTCCCTTGCCGATCGCCTCGGCGATAACGCGGAACTCGATGCCCTCGTCCTGGATCGCGTGCAACCGGCTGCCCGCGGGCGCGGACTCGAGTGCCAGGCGGTACAGCCGCGCTGCGTCGAGCGTGTGCACCGACGACCAGCGGTTCGTCCCGTCGCCGATGTACGCCGCGAAGCCGTTCGTGCGGGCGAACGCGATCAGCGACGGCGCGAACCCGTGGTGGTCGAGGCGGCTGTGGGTGATCGGTGGCAGCCGGACGACCGACGAACGGATGCCCTTGCCGGCCAGGTCGACGACCAGGTTCTCGGCGTCGATGCGGTACCCGCCGTTCGGGTCGTAGTCGTCCTCGGTCGCGACGCGCCCCTTCGCGACCGCCTCGAGCATGGCCGTACCCGACGTACTGACCAGCGGCTTGCCGGTGCCGGCCAGTGCGTCCCCGATCGCCCGCAGCGCTGCGAGATCGGACTCCGCCGCGGCGGCCAGATCGCCCGCCTGCATCGCATCGTGCCGGAAGGCGAGGTGGACGACGCCGTCCGCCGCGCCGGCGGCCGCGCGGATCCGGTCGAGGTCACCCAGATCGCCGCGGACTGCCTCGGCGCCCCACTCGGTCAGCCGCTTCGCGGACTCGTCCGAGCGGGCCAGGCCGAGGACCTGGTGACCGTTGTGCAGGAGCTCCGGGACCAGCGCCGAACCGACGTGTCCGGAGGCTCCGGTGATGAAGACGCGCATGAAGATCGATCCTCTCAAGTGATGTCATCGACTGACATCACCTACCGTACACCCTGATGTCAGTCGATGACATCAGCTAGGATCGACTCCATGGGACGGTGGGAGCCGGATGCGGCCGGGCGGCTGCGGGAGGCGGCGATGGCGCTGTACGCCGAGCGCGGGTACGACGGCACGACCGTCGCCGAGATCGCCGACCGGGCCGGGGTCACCGCGCGGACCTTCTTCCGGCACTTCGCGGACAAGCGCGAGGTGCTGTTCGCCGGATCCGAGCAACTCGAACGGCACATGGTCGACGCGCTCGCCGCGGCGCCGGCGGACGCGACCCCGATGGAGGCGGTGACCGCGGCGGTCCTCGCCTCGGCCGAGTTCTTCGACGACATCCGCCGGGACTACTCCCGTCGGCGCGCCGCCGTCGTCATGTCGACGCCGGAGCTGCGCGAGCGCGAGCTGATCAAGATGGCCACCCTGACGACGTCGCTCACCAACGGCCTGCTCGAACGCGGCGTCGCCCCGGACGTCGCAGCGCTCGCGGCCGAGACCGGCGTCGCGGTGTTCCGGGTGTCCTTCGAGCGCTGGCTCGCCGAGCCGGCCGACGTCGGTTTCGCCGAGGTCATCCAGTCGACGTTGAAGACACTGTCCGGCCTGACTGCCTGAGGTTCTCG